>JAQWJE010000020.1 GCA_029248525.1 Candidatus Binatia bacterium | reverse complement strand
CCAATCCGAAATCGGCACTGTTCATGATCTCGGTAACAGCCCGGGGCGCCTCATTTGTGCAGGTTCCGGCGCAGGCAAAGCCCGATTCGGCCTGGCAGACATCCGAGCAGCCATCGTTATTGCTGGTGCCGCCGTCATCACAGGTCTCAGCACCCGTGACGATATCGTCGCCACAGACCTCGGTACAAGTGCCGCTCGCGCAATCCCAACCGGTCTCAACCGCGCAGGTATCCGAGCAACCGTCACCGACATCGGTGTCGCCGTCATCACAAGCCTCGGGCGCATCCAACAGGCCATCGCCACAAACGATCTCATGGCAGTCACTGGGGTCTGCGTCATCGCAAGCCCAGTCCGACTCGACCACACAGACATCCGAGCAACCATCGCCCGGAGAGGTGCCGTCGTCGTCACAGGTCTCGGCGCCGGCCACGATCCCGTCGCCGCAAGTCGTGGTGCAAACGCTGGGCTCGGACGTACAGTCAAAGCCCGATTCGACCTGACAGGTCGCCGAGCAGCCATCGTCGGCGTCGCGGTTGCCGTCATCACAGGTTTCGCCATCGTCCGACTGGATGGTGCCGTCGCCGCACGCAATCAACGCCACGCCCGCACAGGTCGTTGCGCCCTCGGTGCACTGGTCGCCTGTGGTCTCGGGATTACCGTCATTGCACGACTGGCCACCGCAACCCGCGGTCGCGGCACAAGAGTCACCGCCGCTGGGGCCGACATAGCAGGAGTCGGTCGCCATCGTCGGGAACTCGATGACGTAGCCCTGCTGAGTGGCACCGATACGCCCGGAGTACCAAAGGTCGTTGCTGTTGAGATATGCATAGAAGTGTCCGGGCTCGCTCGGCACATGGCGCGGGTTATTTCCCGCCCAATGCTCATAGGCCCCGTCCACCGGAGTACAATCGTAGTTGCCCGCATCATCGACGCAGACCACAGTGCCGGGATCGTCCGTCCAGACCCAGTCTCCGCTGCTCGTATAGTAGGGATGGTCGGTCAGCCCGATCCACGCCAGCAATCCGCCGGCCGCTTGCTCGGCATCGCTATCTTCCTGAGCACTCGTGATACTGACGAGCTGGCCCTGGACGCCATCATATATACCAATCTCTGGCGACGCGCTCGGCATCCGGCCAGGAAATCCCGTTGTCAAAGACCCCGGCATAGGTATGCCCATTTGCGCCGGTCACAATCCGCGACTGCCAGGCATCCGACGTTGTGAAGGGAGTGGTCGCGGTGACCGGAGCTTCGTCCACCGGCACGTCAAATTCGATCACGTAGCCCTGCTGCGTGGCTCCCATTTTCGAAGTCGTCCAGAGCTGGTTGGCGGAAATCGATGCGTAGAAATACGCCGGCTCGCTCGGCACATGGCGCGGATTGTTTCCCGCCCAGTTCTGATAAGCCCCGCCCTCGGGCGTGCAATTGTAGTTGCCACCATCGTCGACGCAGACCACCGTGCTCGGATCATCCGACCAGACCCAGTCTCCCGCAGTCGTATAATAAGGATGATCGGTCAGCCCGATCCACGCCAGCAATTGATCGGCCACCGCACCGACCATGGCCTGCTCCTCCGCACTCGAGATGCTCACCAGGTGACCCTGCACGCCCTGATATTCCCAGTCCTTCGCCAGAAGCTCGGCTTCCGCCCAGGTCTTGCCCGAATCGAGGACCGCTGCATAGACGTGTCCGTCCGGGCCCGTCGTGATGCGCCCACCGTAAGCATCCGCCCCGGTAAACGTCTTCGTCGGGGTCACCGGGGTGTTGTCCACCGGCACCGCAAAGCGAATCACGTAGCCCGCCTGCTGCGCTATATCGGTCGAGCCGTACCAGAGCATATTGTTGTTCAAGTAGGTAGTTGTCGCTGATGCTTGTGGCTGATTCGCGGCGTAGTTTTCGTAGCCTGAGCCCGGCGTAATCCATACACGCAGGCCGTTTGCCACCGCACCGGCAAGCTGCTGCTCGTCAATATCGTTGATGATGGCGACTTCACCGGCAACACCCTGGTAGGTGTAGCCCTGCGCAGCAACCACCGCCTCGGCATACGTCCTCGCGCCAAATACCGCCGCCCAGTAGCTGCCGTCCCCGGCGAGAGTGACAGAGCCGAAGGCGTCTGACTCGGTGAATTCGGCCGCATGGGCCGGGGCCGATCCCGAGAGGGTGCCGATCAGCAGGGCGAAGGAAAAGACAAGGCAGATAAGGAATTCTTGAACGACATGATGGGTGATACTCCAGAGATTTGATTGGGTCTTGAACGTCGGTTGGTAAGTGCTGAGATCAGCAAGGCAGCAGGGCGAGACGGAACTTGACACGACTGGGAGGATCGCAATGCAACTTTATCTGGTTTCTCTCACACGGTGAGACACTTCGTCGATAACTGCGGACCTCCCTAGCCTCCAGAGAGCTGCATAGGGGTTTACCACCCCCCCCCGCTCCGGGTAGTTCCGCGAGTCGCTGGCCTGAGATACCTTCGTTCTTCAAGCCGCACGGATTGGCGCTGCGGAAACCCGCCCCGGCCCCTACTCGGGGGCCTGTGCCGAAGCCGACACGGCAGCGTCAGCGGGTCGCGTAGGCCAGGCGCTTGAAATCATGCGCGAACGGGTGCCAGAAGCCCGGCATCCGCTGGGCAAAACAAAGTCCCGCCATGTCGGCCGCCGGCGCAGCCCAACTGTGTGTGCCGGCCATGCCGCCCCAATGGAGCTCGCCGACCGCCGCCTCGGTCTCGCCCTCGCCAGGCGCAGTCTTGATCGCGAGACCGAGGCCAAAGACCGTGTGCGGCATCGCCCACATCGGGAAGTGCACCTCGACGCCGTCGGCGAGTTGGTTGGTGCGCATCCGGACAAGGGTCTCGGGCTGAAGAAGCCGCACCCCGTCGACCGCACCCTCTCCTACCATCAGGCGGAAAAACTTGGTGTAGTCGGCCACCGTCGAGACAAGCCCACCGCCGCCGGAAAGAAAACTCGGATACCGCGTGTACATGCCGGTCTGGGGATCATCGCCGGGGGGGAGGCCCGGCTCCATCGGGTCAAAGAAATTGGCGACACCATACATCGTGGTGAACCGGTCGCGCTTTTCTTCGGGGACCCAGAAACCGGTATCCACCATCTCGAGCGGCCCGAAAATCCGCTCCTGCAAAAAATCATCAAAGGATTGCCCCGAGAGAACCTCCACCAGACGTGCGCAAACGTCAGTCGCGAAGCTGTAGCGCCAATCGGTTCCGGGTTGGAAACAGAGCGGGAGTGCGGCAAGCCCGTCGCATAAGGAAGCCAGCGTCATATCCGGCGCGGCCAGCGGGTTGAGACCCGCCACCCCGTAGGCTTGGTCGATCACTGACTCAGGTTCGATAAAGCCATAGGACCAGCCCGCACTATGGCTGAGTGCATGACGGACCAGGATCGGCCCCTCGGCCGGCATAACGTCTTCAATCGATTTTGCGTCCGGCGCCAGTACCTTGGGGCTGGCAAATTGCGGCAGCTTGCTCTCCAGAGGCTCATCCAGCGCAAAGGCCCCCTCCTCGTGCAGCATCATCAAGGCCACCGACGTCACCAGCTTGGTATTGGAGTACATCCGGAAGATGGCGTCCTCGGGCAGCGGCCCACCCGCTTCGGCCGACAGCGACCCATGATGGCCGCGATGGACGACCTTGTCGCCGTGCAGGATCACGGTTGCCAGACAGCCAAGGAGCTTCTGGTCGACATACCACTGCATCCGCTCATCGAGTTCGCGGAATCGCTCGACTGCATTTTCGTGATTGGACATGGTGCGTTCTCCGATTCATCTGGTTCTGCCAACTTTCGCCGAAAAGGCTTGCCGCACGGCGGGGCAGGAAGACTCAAGGAAGCTTGACGCCGTCGAGCTTCTTCTTGATCACTTCCTTGGTATCGCCAAACTTCCTTTGAATGATCCCGTAGAGACGGTCAACAGAACCCTCCGCGCGCAGCACGTCGTCATCGGTGAGATCCCCCCAGGCCATTTTCGCCTTGCCCTTGATCACCGACCACGCTCCCTTGATTTGATCGTCATTCATGACGGAGAACATGGCGTTGAATGCGCGCCGACGCAACAACCCGGCCCCAAGGGCGCCTGCTGGATCTGAGGGTGAAACCCGCTATTCTTCCGGCCATGGCAGACGCAGGAACGACAACACCGAGAACTGGAAATCTGGTCATCAGTCTGGCCTTTGCGCTGGGCCTGGTGAACTACCTGGACCGTGTCGTCATCTCCTACGCGATCGGCCCGATCCAGAAGGATTTCGGGATCGACAACGCGAGCTTTGGTCTGGCGATGAGTCTTTTTGCGGCAGGCACGCTCGCCGTCAACGGAATCTCGGGCGTCCTGCTGGACCGCTATGGAGCGCGAAAGATCTGGGCTGGCGGCCTGATTGTCTGGTCGGGGGCCATGTTCCTGATGGGCTGGATTGAATATTGGTGGCTATTCCTCGCGTTTCGGGCGCTGCTCGGGGTCGGGGAAGGTGTAAACTTTCCGGCAATGAATCGTGCGATAGCCGACTGGGTCCCGCGGGAGAGAGCAACTCAGGCCACCGCATTCGCACTCCTCGGGGTACCCGGTGCGCTATTGATCGGCGGACCCATCTTCAGCTCGCTCATCAACCAGTTCGGCTGGCGCGCGACCTTTACGGCTCTCGGCGTGGCCGGATTTGCGATCTTTGTGGTGTGGCTCTCGTTCTACCGCGAGCCCGAGAAAGCCACCGCAGGAGCCCCGCCGACGCTGGCCGAATATGCAGCGGTCCTCCGCAATCCCACGCTGCTCGCGACCGCGTGGTCATTTTTCGGCTTCGGGGCCATCCTGTTTTTTGGGGTGACCTGGATCCCGGGATACTTCGAGCATGAATTCCAGACGAAGCTGGGCACCATCGGCTGGTTCACGACCATGCCATGGGCGCTCTCGATCGTCGGGATGGTCTTCATCGGCACACTTTCCGACCGGCTGTTTCGGGCCACCGGCGACATCCGGCGCGCCCGCATTCATCCAATCTGGATCCTGCAACTTCTGGCTGCTGCCTCTTTCCTCCCTCTGGCCTCGGTCACATCGGCCGACTGGGCGGTTTTCTGGCTGACGTTGGGCATCGGCTTCTCGATGTCTGCCAACGGTCCCTACTACTCGATCTGTACCGATCTATTCCCGAAATCAGCCGGTGCGGCCACCGGAATCATCGTCACGTTCTTCTCGGCCTCGGGCGTCTTGATTCCGTTTCTGGTCGGCTGGCTGACGGATACCACCACTTCTTTCGATGCCGCCTTCATCATGCTCTCGGGGATTGTCGGCTCGGGTGCGCTGGGATTGGTGCTGTTCGCCCGACCCGTTCGCACGCCATAGCGGATCCCGGTCCGCGGAAGACGACAGGATCGGAGAAATCAGGCGGGAGGGTCGCCTAGCGCCATGAGTCGATCGCGAAGATGTGAAAGCCGGATGGGTCTATAGAGGACCGGAAGATCGGCGCTTCGGCCCGGCGTCAGCGCCCTTTTCCTCGCGGAGGCAAGTTCGATCACCGGAACCCCTCCCCCCGCAGACCTCAATCGGTTCAGGTCATCCCGGCAATCCGCGGACGAAAATTCCTCGCTGACGAGCAGCGCGAGCAAATCTGTTTTTCCCGTCTGGTCGAGAGATGTCAGAGCGCTTTCCAGATCAGGAAAAGCAGAGCATTCAAAACCCAGGTAGGCCACTTGCTCCTGCAACTGTTGGCGGGTTGCCTCATGCGACTCGAGTGCAATCACAGATCTCGAATGGACCTCGGCAAGTCTTTCGTCCGACGGGGCGCCTCGACCGATACGAACCGTGAAGGAGAAGATACTGCCTTCGCCCACCTTGCTGGTCACTTCGACTGCTCCGCCCATTTGATGAACAAGTCGACGGACGATGGCGAGGCCCAGACCCGTTCCGCCAAACCCGCTCGAGTCGGTCCGTCCGATCTGCGAGAATTGTTCGAACAGTCTCGCCCTCTCCTCCCCGGGAATCCCCACCCCCGAATCACGGACCTCGCAGCGAAGCGTCAAAAACTCTCCTTCCACTGACTCCGAGGAAACGCCGACCACGATCTCGCCGGCCTCGGTGAATTTTACGGCATTGGCCAGGAGGTTCAGAATAATCTGTCGAATCCGCCCGGAATCGCCCACCGCCATCCTCGGGACCGAGGTCGGGATCACGCAGGCCAGCATCAGCCCTTTTTCTTCGGCATTTGCCGCGACCAAGTCGATTGCGTCCTCAAAGCAGGCGCGAATCTCGAAAGGTCGCTCCTCGAGAACCATCCGCCCTGCTTCCATTTTCGAAAAATCGAGAATGTCATTCAGAATCGTGAGCAGGCTTTCGGCGGCCGATCGAACGCGCTCCGCAAATTCGCGCTGCTCTACATCCAGTTTGGTATCGAGAAGGATATCGGTCATCCCGATGATTCCGTTCATCGGCGTCCTGACCTCATGACTCATTGTGGCCAGAAACTCGCTCTTGGCTCGATCTGCGCTCAGGGCCTGGTCACGAGCCTCGGCAAGCGCCCGCGCGGCATCCGTCCTCTCCGTCACATCCCGGATCACCACCAACTCTCCCGCATGGCGACGACGACGATCTCGCAGAACCGAGACACGCATCTCATACCACCCGCGCGCCCCGTCCTCTTCCTGGAAGACCTCGACCCCCGCATCCTCCCCACCTGCGCCCTCGCGGGCTCTCTGAACATTCGTGGCGACGCGAGGCAACGCCTCCTCCAGCGATTCCCCAAGGACCTCGCGGACGGGTGCCTCAAGAATCCTCTCGGCCGCTGCGTTCATGTCGATGATCCGGCCTTGCCCGTCCAGAACCATCACGGCGGCATCCAACTCCTCGAAAATCGCTTCTCGGGCGACCGGAACGAGTTCCAGAAAGCCGAACCGAAAAAGACTCCAAGCGATCAGCAGACCACTGAACCCGAAGCCCAGAGGCGTGAGGTCGAGCATTGGAGCAGGACCCAGCGAGGACAACCAGAGCACGTTGCCAATCGCGGGAAGAAAGGCAGCCAGTAGCAGTATGAAGTACTGCGGTCGGAGGAAATGCTGTGCCTGCAGAGCTGCGCGAAGAAGCGACAATGTGGCCACTGCGTAGAGACTCAGACCGTAAATGGTCCAACACCTGTACCAGAACCCGGATGTCCACTTGAGGCCGGGATCCTGACCGGGGACCTGCACGAGCGTGACGTCTTGCCACATCCAACCGTCGGTCCCGTTGAGCAAGACGACCACCACCGTCAAAATCGGGACCAGCAACAAACCTGCGATCCCGCGGCGAGAGATCCGCCCCCAACCACGCGTGAAATCCGAGACGAAAATGAACCAGGTCACCGGAACCGGAACGATCCCGAGATAGGCAATCTGCGCCCAGAACAGCTTGTCGGTCAGGGATGTCGAGAGCAGCTCCTGAGCATAGGCGAAGCACCAGAGAGACACCGAAAGGAGCTGACAGACAAAGGCGCTCACACCCGGCGCGGGAGACGGCGCCTTCTTCCAGAGGCGAAGCGCCAGAAGTCCCAAAAATCCCGCGGAAAACACCAGGAAAACGCTATAGACGGCGCTCGTCACGCGGATGCCGTCTTTTGCTGGATGTATCGAATCACTTCAGGAAGTTAGCCGGATCTCCTGCGCTACGGCAAGGAAAAAATCAGAATCCTTCGCCCTCTCGACGGAAGCAAACCTGAACGCTGGTAGCTGCCGAGCGGCGCGACCGCTGCAGGTTCAGTCGGCGACCTCTCGGTTCGCCATCCAGTGCCGAAAGGCCGCCGCCAGCCCGATGATGAGCAGCGCGACAAAGATCCATTGTTCGTAGCTCGCCATATCTCCCATCGTCGTCTCGACGGCCTTGCCGAAGAAAAAGCCGATCGACGCGGTCAACACCGACCAGATAAAGGCGCCCACGAAGTTGAGCACGGTAAAGCGCAACTGCGACACCCCCGACACCCCGAGCGCGGCCGCACCGAGCATGCGCATCCCGTAGAGGAAGCGGAAGCCAAGAATCAATGGCGTCCCCCAACGCTCCGAGAGCGCTTCGAATCGCTTCAGGCCCTTGTCCCAATGTGGCTTTGACTGCAGAAATGACTTGCCTCTGGAGCGACCGAGCTGAAACCAGAGCTGATCGCCAAGGGCAGCCCCCAGCGCCGCGACCACGATCACCGCACCGAGGTGCAGATAACCTCGATGGGCCGCAATCCCGGCCAGTACAACACCGGACTCGCCTTCGAGAAACGCGCACCCGAAAACAAAATAGTAACCATATTCGTGCAGCAAGCTCTCAAACGTCGACACAGGAAGTCTGTATCACTATTTCGGGCGAGATGCCTTACGCCAAATCGTAAAGATCGATCCACACTCGGGCGATTTATGTACGAAAGCGGTCACGCGCATGAATCTCGAATCTCCAGATTTGGTATCCACCATCAAGAAACGTCATCAAAGACGACCACCTGCCGGGCAACATCCCCCTGCCGCAGATGCTCAAAAGCATCGTTCAGACCGGTCAGCGGGATGCGCGAAGAGATCATCTCGTCCAACCGCAGGCGACCATCGAGATAGAAGTCCACATAGCGCGGCATATCGAAGCGGAAACGATTGGAACCCATAAAAGATCCGACGACCTTTTTTTCCTGCAGAGTGATGTCGGCTGCCGGCAGCGGAACCATTTCCATCATACCGACGACCCCGACCAAAACCGTCGTTCCGCCCCGACCGGTCATGGCCACAGCTTGCTGAATGGTCGGAATGCGACCGATATTCTCGAATACGAAATCCGCGCCCCCCTGGGTCAGTTCGTGAACAGCGGCTACCGCATCCTCCGTGCTGGCATCGACACAGTCGGTGGCACCCAGGCTTTTGGCCAATTCAAATTTCCACGGCTGGGTATCGATCGCGATGATGCGTCCGGCCCCGATAATCCGCGCGCCTTGCAAGGCTGCCAGTCCCACACCTCCGAGGCCCAGAATCACGACACTCGAGCCGGCCGGCACGTGAACCGTATTGAGAACCGCACCAATCCCTGTAGTGACGCCACAGCCGATCAGGCAGGCCCGGTCCAGGGGCATCTCGTCGCGAATTTTCACCAGCGATCGCTCGGGGCAAAGCATCTGCTCGGCGAACGAAGAAAGGTTTGCGAACTGGCCGAGCGGCGCGCCGTCGGCGGCACTCAGTCGCGGCGGGAGCGCCGGGTCGCGCCCCTCGAACTGGGTCGGACAAAGATAAGGACGTCCGTGCGTGCAAAATCGACAGACCCCACACCAGGAGTTCAGACAACCAATGACATGATCGCCGGCTCGAAAATCCGTCACGTCCGGTCCCACCTCTTCCACGACGCCGGCGGGTTCATGGCCGAGAATGCAGGGGGCGGGAAAAGGCAACCCGCCCTCGACCACCGTCAGGTCGCTATGGCAAATGCCCGAGGCGGCCGTGCGCACCAGGACTTCCCCCGGGCCGGGCTTGTCGATCGTCACTTCTTCAAAAACCAGCGGCGCATCGTTGGCGCGCATCACAGCAGCTTTCATGGGGACTCCCTTATTTGGTCAGTGTCTAGTTCAGGTTCCGATGCGTTCCGCGACCTGTCTAATTGCCGCCGCTCGGTGCCTGCGGTGCCTGCGGTGCCTGTGGTGCCTGCGGTGCTTGTGGTGCTTGTGGTGCTTCTGCCGCGTCTGGCAGGTCCTGTGCGTCCGGGACACCTGTCGCGCTTGCGGCACGAGCGGGCGCCTCGGCAATCGCGCCCGCTGCCGGGGCAGCCGCGGGCGCCTCGTCACCCAGGCACAGATTCTGGCTTTGTACCTGACCGAGAAAGACGCTGCCGATGATCATGCAGGGAACCCCGTCGGCCATCACCACCTGCCCGCGAACCTTGGAGTCGCTGCAACTGGCCTGGCAGCCCTGCAAGACTCCCTTGAGCTCCCGGTCGGTGCAGGCCTCCGTAATATCCGAGCATGCCATGATCTCCGCACAAACCTCCTGGCATCGTGCGATTTGGCAGACTTCGAACGGTGCGCAATCCCGATCCTTGCAATCCGTCGAGCCATCGCCGTCTTCATCGATGCCATCGTCACAAACCGACTCGGATTGTGGGCGCGCCGGCTCGGCGGGGGCGTTCGTCGACTCTCCTGACCCCGACGTGCTTGGCGATTCGGACGGCTGACTACAACCCCCGAGAACCAGCACCAGACAAAGCGCCCATACCGACCAAACACTCTTCCAGAACGGTTTTCTCTGCATGCCCATGGTGTCTCAGTTTCCGGGCATCTTCGTCAAGAACTCCGGAGTCTACGGATCGAAGTCCTCGGCGAATGGCAGGTGGCGGCGGCAATCCTCACGCCCGAGCTACGGCAGCTATATCGGCAAAACCTTTCGTGAACGGCCTCCCATGGTAGAAGGCTGGTATGTCGGACGAAACAGGATCGCGAGAGCAGTCAGCGGGGACCTCGTCTCCCGAAAGGGTCGTTGTTGCGGGGGCCTCGGGGTTTCTCGGCGTTGCTGTTGGGGAGGCCTTCGGCGCGTCCTACGAGCTGGTGGGCCTCTCACGCTCGGAGCGAGATCCCGGGGGCGGCTATACGAGCTTCCAAAAAACTGACCTTTTCTCGCTCCGCGACTCGAATCGCGCCCTCAAGGGGGCTGACCGGGCGATCTATCTGGTGCACAGCATGCTGCCCTCGGCCCGACTCATGCACGGTCATTTCGGCGACATGGACCTTCTCTGCGCCAATAATTTCGCTCGCGCTGCGGCTCGCAATGGCATCCGTGAAATTATCTATGTCGGCGGATTGGTGCCAGATATCGAAGAACTCTCCGACCACCTGAAAAGCCGACTGGAAGTCGAGGCAGCCCTCGCAGCAACCGGCATCCCTGTCACCACATTGCGGGCTGGTGTGATCGTCGGTGCTTCGGGTTCATCCTACCAGGTGATCCGACGGCTGGTGTCCCGGCTTCCCGTGATGGTGTGCCCCAGCTGGACCGGTACGCGCATGCAACCGGTCGCCCTGCGCGATGTGGTCGCCTCGATCGGACACCTGCTCGAGAATCCCTCGACCGAGACGCGCACATTCGACCTCGGCGCCCCGAACGCGCTCAGCTACCGCGAATTGATGTCGGCCACCGCCACCTCGATGGGCAAAAAACGTATCATGCTTCCCGTGCCGCTGATCACCCCGCGGCTCTCCAGCCTCTGGGTCACCATGACGACCGGCGCGCCGAGTTCCCTGATCGCGCCGCTGATCGAAAGCCTCGAGCACGAAATGGTCGTGCGACCCAGCGCGCGTTTGGAGATCCCCGGATACACGCCCACTTCCATCGAGGACATGCTGGCCGAGGCCGCCAGCAAAAGTGCTGACGGGGAAAAGCAGCCCGTTGCCAAACGCGCGGTGCCACGAGCCTTCCAACGATATAGCGAAGGCCGAAACCCGTCAGTCGCCCGCTCGGTCGCCCGCATGGAGCTTCCCGAAGGCGCGAATTCGATTTGGGCCGCGCGCGAATATCTGCGGTGGCTACCGGTGGCGATGAAGCCTCTGGTGCGTGTGCAATCCGGTCAAAGCCCCGACGAGGTCGAATTCTACTCGCCGCTTCTCGCTCGCGTGTTGCTCAAACTCGAGCATGCCAGCGAGCGCAGCACACCCGACCGCCAGATCTTTACCGTCACCGGCGGATTCCTGTCGCGACGTCCCGGCCACGGCCGTCTCGAATTCCGGCAGGTCGGCACAGGCCGCACGTTGCTGGCCACTGTCCACGACTTCGAGCCGAGCCTGCCCTGGTGGATCTACCGCAACACGCAAGCCGTGCTGCATGAGTTTGTGATGCGACGCTTTGGTAGCCATCTGGCCGGCGTCAAATTAACCCTGCCAATGGAAACCGAGGAACCGCTCGCCGATTTCCAATCTGGCGACGCCCCGCTCCCGCCGCCGGAACCCCGACAGAAATAGCCCATGTGCCGGCAAGCCTGCGGTAAATACGCTCACCTGGAATGGACCGCGGGGGCATGTGGGGTTTCCGCCGATGACGTGACGCCAAGATGTCGCGGCCTTTGTTTCTGTGCCTTTTTTGCAGCTGTATTGACCGGAAAGTAGCCGCGGGGATAGGCTGCCGGGGATGCGCTCCAGACTCGTCTTTGCACCGATCTTCGCCGCTATGGTCGCCTTGCTCGCTCCGCTGGAGACTGAGGCTGTCGAGTGCCTGGGCGATCGGACTTACGAAACGGCTGTCACGGATGGGTGTACGAGTATTTCGGGGGAACTCCGCGTCCAAAATACGTCGCACAGCAATGTCGACAGCCTCTCCGCGTTGACTGCCGTCGGCGGCGATCTCATCGTGCGTGACAACGACGCCTTAACCAACATCGATGGACTCTTCGCATTGACTTCTGTCGGCGGCGACAACACCTTTTTCAACAATATAGCCCTGACCAACCTTAACGGCCTCTCGGCACTGACTTTCGTCGGCGGCTGTCAGCGTATCAATTCGAACGATACGCTTGCCAACATCGACGGCCTATCCGCACTCACGTCCATCGGAGCATGTCTCCAAATCGAGAACAGTGACGAGCTGGCAAACATCGACGGCTTGTCTGCGCTGACTTCGATCGGCGGTCTTGTATCGATTCGTGAAAACGGCGCGTTGATCAACATGGACGGCCTCTCTGCGCTGACTTCTGTCGGCGAGTTTCTATCCATCTTCAACAACGACGCGCTCACCAACATCGACGGCCTGTCTGCGCTAGCTTCCCTTGGCGGTGGCCTTACCGTGTCCAGCAACGACATGCTGGTGGACCTCGATGGACTCCTCGGGCTGACCTCCATCAGCGGGAACCTCAGGATCGACTACAGCAGCGCGCTAATCAGCCTCGAGGGACTCCTCGGGCTGACCTCCGTCAGCGGGAACCTCAAGATCGACTTCAACAGCGCGCTAATCAGCCTCGAGGGGCTCTCCGGACTGACGTCCCTCGGCAGCCTCACCATCTCCCGAAACTTCGAGCTGACCAGCCTCGACGGCCTCTCGGCACTGACTTCCATCAGTGGAGATCTCGAAATCGAGGCGCACCCCGAGCTGCTCAATATCGACGGTCTGGCATCGCTGACTGGAGTTGGCGGCTCCTTGTCAATCCATGACAACGGTTCGCTGTCCAGCATCGGCGGCTTGTCCGAACTAATTGCTGTCGGTGGACCGATTTCCATCTACAACAATTTTGGACTCTGCCAAAATTTCGTTGATGACTTCCTCGACCAAGTTGGAAAAGATGGCGAAAGAATCGACAATAACGACGGCTACTGCCCCCCCGTCTGCGGGGACGGAATTGTCGAAACCGGCGAATCTTGCGACGACGCCAACACCACCGACGGGGACTGTTGCTCGTCCAGTTGCGAAATCGAGCCGACAGGCACGGTCTGTGGCCCAGCAGCCGACATCTGCGACATCGAAGAGGTCTGCGATGGCATCAGCCCCGCTTGCCCTGCTGACGAACGCCTGCCAGACACCGACACCGACGGCACCTGCGACGCCTACGATGTCTGTCCCGACGATGCCAACCCCTCTCAGGCAGACACCGACGAGGATGGCCGCGGGGACGCATGTGACCCGTGCACCGGTGGCATCGACGCCTCCAAGCCGTTGCTCAGGGGCACCAATTTCACAGCCGCGACTGGCAACGACAAGCTCAAGTACAAAGCCAAACTGGTTTTTGATGGGACGGTATCAATCAGCCCGCAGGCCCAAGGCTTCCGACTCCTGGTCGAAGATGCCAACGACGATATTCTCATCGACCTCGACATTCCGGCTGGCCTCTATGACCCAATCACCCGCAGCGGTTGGATCCCGGCGACCAATGGCAAAAAATTCCAGTACATCACCAAGACGCCCGTGGATGGGCTATTGCCCAAGGTCATCCTCAAGTGGAATCCCAGGAGGCCCAATGAGGTGCTGGTGAACGTCAACGGCAAGTCCGGAAACTTCGCCGACCCGAACGTCGCGCTCCCCCTCAAGGCCACCATATCTCTCGACCCGACCGACGCGATGACCAGCCTGTGCGCCGAGGCCGAATTCCCCGGACCGAAGCCCCTGCCCCATTGCCGCATCAGCGGCAATGGCGTTGCCCTTATCTGCAAATAGGAACCTTACCGCCGGGATGACCTAAGTGCGGCACGAGAGGCAATCGGGATGGTTTTTCTCAGGCGACGCTCTATTCGTGCATCCCGGGTTTGCCACCGCCCGCGGTTCTCGGCCTTCCGCCCTTCCCGCCTGCGTGATCGGGTCTGGTTCTCATTGAGCTGTGGCTGGGTGGAGATCGCTAGTCGTGGAATCCGGCATCGCGAAAAGCTCTCGATGCGGATGTGATGGGCAACGGGCCTGTCCAATGCAAAATCTCCGTTGGGGGCCCTTTGCATGAACCCTCACACGCCGACCATGGCCAGATGCCAATAGCCAATGGATCACAACTCAGGATCTGCGGCGATGCCGCTCCGGGGAAGAAGGCTCCACCAAGCGTGGCTCCAGGTTGTCGGATGTCGTACGACAGCCGATAGCGACCACCAACATAAGAGAACAGCACAGTCCCCTTGTTGTCATCCTCCACGAAGGAGGTACCGCTGAGACCGGAATCCTGACTCGCATACACCCCAGTCAGAGAACAATCCCCGTCCGACCGGATCAGCCAGCAGTCCCAATCGCAAAAAGATTCACCGTCACATTGCTCCCCGGCGGCCACGTCGACCACACCGTTGCCACACGTCTCATCAGACAGACAGTCTTCGCTGCATCCGTCTCCACCTTCGATGTTGCCGTCCTCGCAGACTTCGTTTGACTGCTGAACGCCATCACCGCAGCGTTCGAGAAGGCATTCCGGGTTGCAGCCGTCGTCGCCCCGTTGATTGCCATCGTCGCAAGACTCCTTTCCGGCAAGAATGCCATCACCGCAAACAGTCGTGCAGCCGGAAGGTGCCTCACCGGGGCAAATCCAGCCAGGTTCCAAACTGGTTGGACCGGAGTCGGTGGGTTCTGTTGAACCGCAAGAATAAAGGGCCCCGGTCGCACAAAGCAGGCTGGCAAGGATGACGAAACGAAAATCGTACATTCCGCAAACTAGCACGATGCCGCGGCGAGCCCAGTAAAATTCACAAACACCCCGCGGGCGGTAGGAAACATGAAGGCCCTTTTTGCCCAAGCGGCGCTCTAATCGAGCATCCCGATTTTGCCACCATCAGCGGTTCCCGCCCTTCCCCCTCGTGGCGGAGATGCCGGGCGAAATATCCGATTGACCATGGAGGGTAAGAAACACTAGAGTTCCAGTCGATACAGGGCGCTCCCCACCTTTCCATCTTGGAGAAATTTCATGAAGACATTCATGCTGACCTTGGGAATTACGCTGGCCGTTTGAGCAAATGCATCAGCTGCCGGCCTGACGGAGGAGCAGAAGTGCGCGATGAAGGCGGACCTGTTGGCTGGCAAGCTCAGTCTCTGCCTCAGCAAGGCCGATGCGAACGTTTCCAAGGGAAAGATCGACCTTACCGACGACGCCGACTTGAAATGCGAGTCAAAGTTCCGCTCGAGTTGGGGGAAAACGCGGGAGAAGTCGCAGGGCAAGGACCCCGGTCTTGGCCCTGATTGTGATGGCAAGATGACCGACGGGGTTCGAGACTCCGTAGAGGCGTCAGCCCTGATCGCCGCCGGCCGTGAGCTGACTATATTCCAGGTCAATGCTGCGGACCTCGCCGACGAGAGCGGTATTCAAATCCTGGTCGATGCCGCAATCGCTGGTGTAGATATTACATCAAACGATCAATCCATCTGCGAAAATGCCGGAGGCATTTGGGAATTGGAATCGTGCACTGCGGGCGCTGTTTATAACTGCACGGTAGGCGCCATGTGTAGCCGGTGGGCGTCGGAATACCCGGGCGACCTCGGGGATTATGCGAACGACTACGAGGGGCACGCGCCCGGGGTAGGCCCGGCGGTTTCCTGTGACGCTTTGGATTGGGACGACACAATCTTCCTTGTCGACCAGATCACGTCTCAATCATTCGATAATTTTCTCGGCATCCGATCCATTTGCTGCGACGGCTCCGGCGATTGCTACAGTTGCCCCAGCGGCGACACCTGCACTCCGAGCTACACCCCAAACGGAAGTGGGTGCGTTCCCAACTATGCGGTTATTGGCACCGGCTGCAACGACGGCAACAATGGCACCAATAACGATGTCTGCAACGGTGCGGGATCCTGCAGCGGAACGTTTATCAGTTGTCCGGGCGGCGACACCTGTACACCAAGCTATATCCCGAACGGCTCGGGCTGCAGCCCCAACTATGCGCCTTCCGGCACCACCTGCAACGACGGCAATCCGGGCACAATCAACGACACGTGCAACGGCGCGGGATCCTGCTGGGGAACGCCTTAGCGCCCCCAGCCCGCCTCTTCATCTGAGCTTTGGCTCGACCAGACCCAAGTCGATCAATGAGCGGCCCGTTTCCGCCAACGTATCTTCCACCGCGTGGGTCTGCAGTCCGAGCACCTCGCGCGCCCTGTCGCAACGCGCCCGGGGGGAGTCGTAGACCTGGCCGTGCTTCTCGATAATCTCCGCATAGCCCTCGGGGGCCCCACCTACGTCGATCTCGGGGAACAACTCGAGCAGCTTCTGCTGGAGCTGGACGCAATCGAGTTCGCCTGACTCGTCGGTAGCCGAGAGCTGGAATCGGTCCCCCGTGCGACAGGCATCGCTCTCGATCGCGAGCACATGGGCCATCGCCACGTCGCGGACGTCGACGATGTTCCACAGATGCTGCCAGCCGTTCCCGCAGGCCTCGCCCCGCAGCATGCGCCCCAGAAACCACTGCCACGAGAAGACCAGATCGTGCGCCTTGGCGAGAAGCGGGCCCAGAACGACGATCGGGTTGATCGAGATCGCCTCAAAACGCCCGCTCTCTCTGGCCGCCGCATATACGCGATGCTCGGTCTCGACCTTGGCCATCGCGTAACTGACCTGGCCCTTGTCGTTCAGGTTCTCGAGACTCCAGGAAGGATCCTTCTCGCGATTATCCGATGCCCAATCGTTTTCCGTATAACGGTAGCCGGGAGGACGGGGGTTCATGATCGCCGCAAACGAGCTCGTGTACACCAAACGACGAATCGTTTCGGTCCTCGCAACCGAGCGAAGGACGTTGTCGGTGCCCGAGACCGCCCCGTCGTAGACCTCCTGGGGATTGTTGGCTCCCCCGTAAGCCATCGCGGTTCCGACGTGCAGGAGCGCACTGCATCCGGCCAGGGGCACGTCATAGCCCCCCTCCTCAAGAAGATTGGCCCTGTGCAGAGTCAGGCTTCCGGGGTGGCCCTGTTCGTTCATGGCCAGCAGGTGTGCCGTCTTTTCGGGATTGTCCGGATTGGTGACGCAAGCGTGGACGGTATAGCCACGGTTCAAGAGCGCCAGAACAGTATGAGCGCCGACGTATCCGGACGCCCCGGTGACTGCGACGGGTCCCGAAGTTGGAGTAACGGAGGGCATGAATCGATTCCTTTCGTTGGTTGTTTATCGCCTGCAAGACCTGCGGACCGCAAGAAAGCGCCCGAAAATAACTGCCTGCCCCCCTACCCCGCCGCGTCCTGCCCCATCACCAGCGCGTCGACATCAAAGCCGAGCGACCGGGCCTTGTCGGTGAGCATCTTCCAGGTCTCGGGCGGGGTCGTCGGCGTGCGACCCCTCCCCATCCGATCGGCGGAGTTCCGGGTGTGGCTTGCCGCTAGGTTTCTGCGGAGCTGACCGACACTTGAAATGACCGCTGGTCAGCTATATAGATGACCAGCGGTCATTTATTGGCCAGGGGCGGTGAACCCGCCATGGCCGAGCGAGAAGAAACAAAGCCGTGTGGAGACACTCATGAACACAACTCCGGCGATTTATCAGAGAGCGAGAAGCGCAGAACAAAAGGCGCTTCGGCGGCAAGCAGTGCTCGACGCCTCCGAAACGTACTTCCATGAGGTTGGCTATGAGGCATTTTCCATGGCGCAACTCGCCAGGAACACGGGCCTGGCCAAGGGGACACTCTATCTTTACTTCCAAACCCGGGAAGAGCTCTTTCTGACCCTCTATGAGCAAAGCTTGATTCGATGGAGCCAAGTTTTCATCAATGAATTATCTGATTCCATGTCGAGTGAGGCGTATGCCCAATCGCTCTATACGACGGCCCTGGCCGACGGCGTCTTCTTGCCGTTGCTGACCCGACTTGAACATCTCATCGAGCACAATGTCGCGATCCCTCGGCTGATCGAGTCGAAGCGAATCTTCATCAAGCAGGTGGAAGTTCTTGCGGAACGATCATCCAAAGCGCTCAAACTAAGCACAGCGCAGGCAAGCGAGATCGTAAAAACAATGGGGGTCCTGCTGATCGGTGCGACGCAAACCGACCAGAGCCCATCATTAGAGAACGAAGAGTTACCGACGGATGTTCTGAAACTGATGGCCAGTTTTTCGTCTGAACCGCTCTTCATCAAGAATGCCGTTCGCATCATCGAGGGCATCCGCGCGGAAGCCTCCTCCAACATCCAAGCGAACAAAACAAATCAAACGCTCAAGCGAATCACGAAAAATCGCTGAACGGAAAACAATGCAGGGCAACCACAGAGGAAAACCATGAGCACAGCTGAACACTATAACGTCACAGATTTGACCGCACCGAATCTAAACGCACTCCTCGAACAACAGAGAGCCAAGTTTCGTGCCGAGGGCGAGGTCACCTATGCAACACGAATTGACCGCCTGAAAAGACTCAAGGCGCTGATTATCGAAAACAAGACAGAGTTTGCGGCAACAACCAAACGCGAATTCAACGATGCTCGATCCTATGAATTCAGTTTGTTTTCAGAGTTTGCGTCCAAGGTCGAGGCAATCGAATATTCAATGAAATATTTGAAAACCTGGATGAAACCGGAGAGGCGAAAAACCAACAAACCGATGAACTTTCTGGGCGGGAAAAGCCAGGTCCGATATTTCCCCAAAGGAGTTGTCGGCATCATTTCTCCCTTGAACCTGCCCTTCGGCCTGACCGTTGCGCCTCTGACGAGTGCGCTTGCTGCCGGTAACCGGGCCTTGCTGAAACCCTCAGAGTTCGTGCCTGAAACAGCGGCATTATTTGCCGAAGTTATCCCTCAATATTTCTCCGAAGATGAGGTCGCGGTCGTAACCGGCGGTGCCGAGATCGGTCAACAATTTGCGGAGCTGCCCTTCGATCACCTTCTGTTTACCGGATCCACTCGCGTCGGTAAGCAAGTGATGCAATCCGCGGCAAAAAACTTGGTGCCCGTCACATTGGAGCTTGGCGGCAAGTCACCCGTCGTCATTAGTCGCAGCGCAAAGATCGAACTCGCAGGAACACGGCTGGCTTTCGGCAAGCTGTTAAATGGTGGCCAACTCTGCCTGTCACCGGACTACGTCCTGGTGCCGGCGGAACTGGAAGAGCAGTTCATTGCGCGGGTCTCTCACGAGACGGAGTCAATGTATCCAAACATCACCGAGAATACGGACTATGCGGGTGTCTTTAACGAAAGACATTTCGCCAGATTACAAGGCTACATTGCGGATGCGGTCGCCAAGGGCGCAAAACTCACCATCGTCGGTGCTGACAAGACGCGTGCGTCCGCCAGCAACCGGCGCATGCCTCTGCATATTCTCCAGAACGTCCATGAGGACATGCAAGTCATGCACGAGGAGATTTTCGGGCCCATTCTCCCCATTATGACGTATGCGGATATCACCGAGGTACCGGACAAGATCGAACCCCGCCGAGATCCACTCGCTCTGTATTACTTTGGCACAGACAAAGGTGAACAGGAATACTTATTCACTCATGTCCAAAGTGGTGGTGTTTGCGTCAATGATATCACGCTTCATTACGTGCAAGAGGATCTGCCATTTGGTGGTGTTGGCGCCTCTGGAATGGGTGCCTATCACGGTCCGGAAGGGTTCAGAAACATGAGTCATGCACGCGCGTTTTACAGTCAGACCATGATTGATGTTTTGCCGATCATTGGCGCACGCCCGCCCTTTGGCAACAAATTTCGAAAGACGATCAGCAAAGTTCTGGGCGCAATCTGAATTCAGGCGCTGACGCTGGCTGGACGAACCACTGCCGCGTTCTGATTTATCGTCTGACCAGAGACCTCCCTGTCTGATTTTTTGTACCTTTTCGGTACCTGTGTTGACCGGACAGTAGCCTCGGGGCTACCGTCTCGCCATGCGCTCCCGACGCCTGTCCGCCGCTATCAGCCTGCTCGCCTGCCTGGTTGGCTGTGCCTCCAGCGTGGGTCCACCTCCGCAGGGGAGCACTGCCCTTGAGAACGCGTTAGCAGAGTTACGCATCTCGCTCGGCGAGCGATGGGGAATACCGATCCCGGGACTCGCGGTTGCCGTGATAGTCAACGGCGAGCCAACTGTTGCCGTATCCGGATCGGCCACCCCCCCAAGCTCTCTGCCATTGCAGCCAACCGACAGCTTTCACATCGGGAGCATCACAAAAACGTTTACCGCAGCACTGATCATGCAGTTGGATCAAGAGAAGAAGTTGGCCCTGAATCAGCCCATTAGCCAATGGATCGACTACCCCAAAGGTGACTCGATTTCGGTAGCAATGTTATTGGGCCACACCAGCGGCGTTGCCGATTTTTCGGAGAGTTCCTTGTACTCGCCGGCCGACAGCCCCGCGCGTTGCATTCAGATAGCCGCGGAGCTTGCCCCCGTCTTCGAACCGGGGGAGGACTGGTCCTATAGTAACACGAACTACATTCTCCTGGGGCTGATCGCTGAGAAAGTCACCGGTTCATCTTGGGCAACCGAGGTTCATTCCCGTTTTCTCAAACCCCTACAATTGGAGGATACTTACGTCTGGAGAGGCCAGCCGCGCGGATCGACAGTCAAAGGCTCAAGACTCTCCTGCGGCGGCGACGGCGAACCTGAGTGCCGCCCGCCACAATTCGGGCTTGAGATATTGCCAGTGACTCAAGGGTACGACTGGACTGTAGCGTGGGCTGCAGGAGCAATCGTGTCGACGCCGCAGGATGTCGCTCGCTGGATGCGGGCACTTGTTCAAGGCGATGTCCTCGACGAAGAGCATCGGCTCTTGATGACGACCGCTACATCCCAATCAATTGCGTCGCGCGCTCTTGCCCCATCGTTCGGAAACCTGCGATGGACCGGAAATAGTCTGGGCCTTTTCCGTTACGAGATCGAGGGGAATGGCATCGGCTGGGGACACGAAGGGCTGATCAATGGCTTCGCAGCGAATTCAATTCAAATGAGCGAACTCGATCTAACAGTGTCTGTACTCTCGAACTTCCAGATGACCGACAGCTTTGCGGCCATAGGAAGCCTTGTCGCGAATACGGGCCAATAAAAAACGTCAAGTTCTACCCGCCAGCACAACAGACCTTGGCGGTGAGTAAACACCTGAGCCAGACTCCCTCATTCGAGGGATGCTAGTCGTCGGTCGGCGCCTGCTATTCTTTCCGCATCGGCTTGGATGCTTCGAGCAAGTCTGCCCTCCCGGAAAACCCTACTTTTTGGAGATGATAGCGATTATCGTCTGGACAGAAATTACTGAACAGCAAATAGTCTTTGACCTTCGAGGGTTTCCAGTCATCATCCGACAGGTTACAGTTGCGGGTGCCCGGGTCGCAGCCTCGCAGCAATCGGCTGATCGTGGTCTCGCTCCCGCCCTCCCCATCATCTACCCAGAGCGCCTGTCGCGTGGCCACCACCAATGTGGAGTTGCCCGATTCGCCCAAAAAAGATTCCGGCGGCAAATCCTGTCCAATTTGCCTCTCCGAGAGCAGGATCACTTGGTCCGAAGTCAAATCTTTCTCGATAATAAAGGGGAATGCCGTCTCGAAAGGGTTTTGCGTGGCATCTCTCGAAGTCGGATCAATGGTAATTACGCGGTCAATCGGACACGGATAGCGAGGCTCGCCCTCACCTCCGGCCAAATCGAGGCCCGCGAGTTGGATTGAAAGGTTCGAGCCGAAGTATTGCGCAATCCGGTCCCCGTCTTCGGTCAACCTCCTCCAGGGCGTCGTCTGTGTCACTCCATCGGGGAAGGTATACGTCCAGGTATCATCCCCCTGAGGCGTCTTGGGGTTGTAATCACCATCTTTTCGGTCGTCGGAGTGACGACGAACAACCACAACAGCTTCGCATTCCTGAGACTTGACGCGATGGGCCCTGACGCCAGACGAGTCCGACCTCTCCTCAGCAAGGTTACACGGCGACGAAACCAACTCGATTGCGGCTGCAGGTTTCTCGGATTGCCCACACCCGGAAATCACCGCGAAACTGAATGCAAAAACAAACCCCATGAGGAGCCGTGATCGAGTTCGTTTTGCAATGAGGACATCTCGAAGTTCTATTCTCACCCATTCACAGCACATAATGAAAGCGAATCTCGTATTCCGCGGCGAGTCAAGTTTCTGCCAACTTGGGGCGACAGACCGGGCCTTGTCGGTAAGCATCTTCCACGTCGCGGGCGCCATGGTCGGCGTGCGGCTCAGGATCCACAGATACGAGCGGTCGGGGCCGCAGACCATCGACCACTGGTAGTCCAGGCCTTCCGGCGATTTCTCAGCTGTGCGTTTGTTATTCTGTTCAGCCGGCGTGATGCCACAGGTTGGGGGTGGGAGGCAATCGGACTGCGGCACAGATGGGCGTGTGGGCGGTGGGTGCATACAGGATCACCCCGCCTTGGTTTCTGTGCCTTTTTGGCACCTATATTGACCGCCGAGCCGCCGCAGGGCTACGCTACCGCCATCCGCTCCAGACGCCCGGGCCGTTGCCTAGTTTTGTCGTGAACAACTCCCCAGAACTCTCGCTTCCGGTGGACGGCAATGCGGTGATGTTTACGTCCAAGCTCGTAGGCATATTCACAACATCGACCGTTGTAGGTGTCGCGCCGCCCAAAACATACCCCGCTTCGTCCACGAAGGCTATGCCCTTCACCTTGAGGATACTCGGAAAACGAACCGTTACCGCTCAGGCGAGTGTGCTGGCCGCGAGGAAGCCGATGGTGATGCCAAGGAAGAGGTTTCGCATAGTCGAGAGCTTCACCCACCATCACCTCCACCGTCAAGCCGGATCTTTCATGTATCCTTCCCAGAAGACCCGCTTAGGCTAAGTTGGGTTCAGCCCCGCGAGCTCGCGCCGCTGCGGCAAATCTCAACTTATACGAGCGGCTCCGCTGGCGATCAGCTGTAGATGTTCGGAGTTATCCAAGCCACCGAAGCAAGGTGATAACGACAAAAGGGTTAGCCCCGGCGGGATCGGAGACCGCCAGAACCTCAACTTTCAAAGACGATTGTATCATGGAGCGGCGTCTCGTATCAGGCAGCAATCAAGACTCTTATGGACAATAAAGGACCATAGGAACAGCGAATCATCGGCTTTACTGCTGCTATATCGCTTTTTTCGCAGCGTAGCGGGCCTTTTTTCGCAACCGTGTCACGTTGTGACATCAAACGTCACGCCTCCTCTTTGAAAGGCGGATAAGCCGCCTGTTCAGCAATGACCCACGAGGGTCGGGAGGAAATCATGAGGAACCCAATTTTCGCTATTGCCTTGAATGGTAACTTTTTTTGCAGGAACCCTTATTCGGGTAGAGGTCTGAAGAAAGTTATTCTCACGTTGGCCCTCGTGCTGGCTTCCTCACTGTCCGCCGCCCCGGCCTACGCACTCGACGATCTAGGCAAATGCCGGGTCTATAACTCCAAGATCAAGTCGAACTTCGCCAAATGTCTTGAACAGGACAACCTGCTGGTCGCGAAGGGCAAAGAGCCCCGGGGAAGTTGCTGGATCAGGCGCGCGGTATCGCTGCAGAAAGCTACCGACAAGTTTGTCGTCAAGCTGGGGGTCAGCGCCGAGGAATGCGGCATCAGTGCGGCTCTGGCAACAGCGGACCAAGTACGGCAGCTATTCGCATCGGGGGCATCGTTGACCGAAGAGCAACTGACCACGCTCTCGAATGACAGCACTATCGAAACGATCGCAGATGAGGCAAGAGAAGCTGGCTGCGAGGCTGCAGGCGGCTACCTCTTTGCGGGCTTTTGCTTCCCCGGCAGACGCGACTGTTTCCGCGAGGGAGCTTGCGGGGCGTTCGTGACGGACTACGGACCCTACGCTGGTGTGACCATATCCTCCACCGGATGCTCAGACACAACTGCCGGAACAGATAGCTACAACCAAGGCCTCACATGGGCCAGCGGCTTCGATGTACCGATGCCGGAAGCGCTCGCACCAGGCTTTTGTTTGTCTAACTAGGCGCACTCCGCCTGTCCCGCACTTGCGGGCTGTTTGAAAAACGACGACGAACACAACTCGATCTCTCCAAACGCCGCGTACCGCCGCCCAGTGGCTCTGCCACGGGCGGGAAGGGCGTGAAACGCTGCCGTCTGGCAGGGCTGGGATGGATAAATAGAGCGCTTTCTGAGCCAAAACGATTTTTCGACCTAATTTGTTCCTTAAAAACGGTCTACGCAAATAAATTGCTGGTCACCAAGGCGTATACTAGGGCATATGAAAGATGGCCCCCAGATTTCCCGTATGTTCAGTCGAACCCCCGGTATGCGATCGGGAGTCTCGCGATAAATCGAAAAAGCAGCAACCTGGATCTGAAGGAGGAACCCGATGGGCAACCGAATCACGAAGACTGATCGAAGAGTCCGGATCAACCACAAAGCTGGTCAACGGCGTCATGGACCGGTTCAATTCGGCCTCGGGGTCTTGTGCCTTCTGCTGATGTCCTCCTCGGTGCGAGCCGACGAAACGACATGGACCTTTACGGGTTATGAAGACACCTACACCACGATCGCTTCGTCAGGACTTGTGGATGTATTCACTGCTTCGGCTCGGGCCCCGACTGGTCAGAGAATCGCCGTGGGTTTCACGAAAAACGATCCTTTCTTTCTCGGCGGCTTTACTGCCAATGAAAACTTCAATTTTGGCGTCGTCAGGTATGATCTCGACGGCTCCCTCGACCCTTCTTTTACGCCATCGTGCGCTCCTCTGTTCATCAATTGCACA
>JAQWJE010000019.1 GCA_029248525.1 Candidatus Binatia bacterium | reverse complement strand
TCGCGTGCAGGATGGGGCAGGGGCTGTGCGGTTCGATTCAGCTGCATGAGACCCATTTTCTCATGCACAAAACGTCGGAAGGGGCCGGTAGCAATTCGCCCAGCGGCTCTGGCCCGGGCGGGAAGGCGAGTCGGCGACTGCGTGTGGCCTGATTCGGCTTGACGAATAGAGCGTCGGTTGGGCAAAAAGGGCCTTCATGTTTCTTGCCGTCCGACAATCGAGAGCGCGATACCTGAGTTATCCTTCTTCTCCTCATCTAGGCTACTTTCCTCATGAACACGAGGCACCCCGGTTTTGCGAACGATGAGTTTCTGGCGGAAAAATCCAAGCTGGCAGCAGCTCCCATGCCCCGGACGCGCAGCAACCAGGAGATCGCGGCGGGTCGTGCTGTTTGCCTCGTTGGCTCTTTTCCTGCCGTCGATCGCCGTGGGGGCGCCCTGCGACGATGCACGCCGGGCCTGCATTGCCGCGGCGCGATCCGAGACTATCGCTTGCCGCTCGGAGTGTGCGGGAATTTCCACGCGATCACGGCGCGTTGCCTGTCACGCCTCGTGCGGAGAATCGCGCCGCACCGAGCGGAAAATGTGTCGCTCGGTCGGGAACGCCTGTGACGTGACCTGCGGGATAACGCGCCCTGACCAAAGGACCTGTGCGCGGGACATCCGCACTTGCCGCTCCGCGGTGCGGGCGGATTACAGAGTTTGCCGGGTGGACTGCTCCAATGTATCGCAATCGGCCGAGAGAAACCGCTGCGTGCGCGGATGCCGCCTCGGGCGAGCGGAAGGCGAGCGGTCTTGCGGATTCCAGGGAGCTGAGGCCCTCCCGGGAACAGGGGATTTGCCGGATTTTGTAACAGGCGAACCCGCCGACCTTTCGCTCCTCACTGAAGCGGAACGTGCCACGATTGCCGCGGCGGATGCGCGGGCTGCCACCCTGCGCTCGCGAACGTTGCGCATCGCAGCTTCACCGGGAACGGAAATCCGGCTTTCGCAGGTGCGCCATGGTTTCGACTTCGGCCTCGCGCTCGACACGGCGAAGTTCGTGGGGCGGGAGAGCGACCTGGATTTCTTCCTCGGCACCGCCGCGCAGAATCACCTGACGATTGCGGTCACTGAAAGCAGTGCGAAGTGGAACCGTGTGGAGCCCGCCCCGGGCGTAAGGGATTTTTCACTCTTCGACCGCGACGTCGCAGCCGCGCTGGATTACGGGTATCGGGTAAAGGGACATCCCCTCAGCTGGGGAATCGTCCCCCCCTTTTCCCAGAGCGGGGCGCCGCCGTGGGCGTTTGAGCGATATGCGGACGTGCCGCTGGCGCCGGCGCTGCAGGTCGAGTTGCGCGATGTGCTGCGCGCTCACGTCGAGGCGATGGTCGCCCGTCACCGGGATGACGTCCGCTGGTGGGATGTCACCAACGAGACCCTGCAGCCGCTGGCGCAGTGGGCGGTGGTGCGCCTTGGCCCCGCGATCGTGGAGGACCTTTTCCGCTGGGCGCATGCCGCGGATCCCGATGCGATCCTGGTCTTCAATGAGTGGATCATCGAGGTGTTCACCGGACTCCCGGCACCATCCGCGGCAGAGGTTCGTGATCGCGTGCTCGCCTTGCGGGCCGCGGGCACCCCGGTCCACGCGGTTGGGCAGCAGTCTCATTTTGCGCCGGCACTGGCGTTCGCGGGGCTTCCCGCCGATCTGGACACGCGGACGCCGATTGACCAGTACGCGGTTGCGCTCGATACGCTGGCCGAGACGGGTTTGCCGATCCATCTCACCGAGACCAATTTCGTTGCACCGCGCGAGCCGGAACTGCGCGCTGCACACGCCGAAGGCCTGCTGCGTCTCTGGTGGGGGCACCCTTCTGTCGAGCAGGTCATTTTCTGGGGGCTCTGGAACGAGGTCGCGGGGCGAGACGAGTTCGATGTAGGCCTCTGGCGCGAGAATCGCGAACTGTCGCGTCATGGAGCTGCGGTGTTCTCACTGTTGAACGAACGCTGGCGCACCGAGGTGGTTGGCCTCACGGACGCGGATGGCTTCCTGTCGACCGAGGCAGTCCATGGGGAGTATGTAGCCTCCTGGGACGAAGACGGTCGGCCGCTGCACGCCAGGTTCAGCGTTCGTCCCGGGAATGGTCCACTGAAGATCGTGCTCGTCTCCGGTGAAGGCTGGGCACGTCCCGTGGATAGGATGGTCTCCGGGGGCCTGCAGGGCATTTCTGGACATGGCCGCAGAAGCCGGTGTGGTTGCCCATCGAGAACCCCTGGGACTCCGCCGCCCCATTCTCGCCGGGCGGCCGGCCCAGATCGAGGCCTTAGGTATGACTAATGGAAACGACTCCGGAGTCCGGTTTCTCACCCGGCTTGAGCGGGCTTCGGCTTGCATAAAGGGGGTTCAATCGGGCACCCTGACACGACTCCACGCCAGCGGGGGCTTCTTGGCGCGTAGCTCTCCGATTCCGTTGCTTCTCGGAGATTCCCGCAAGCCCGACTATCTTCTCCTGTGACAAACGAAAAAAATAACGAATCTTTTCGCTCTCTCGCGTTTGTCGGGCGAGAGCTGCCCTTGCGGGAGATTCGCCATCTTCTTGACCGTACGTTGAACGGGGAAACCCTCCTTGTCCTGATCACAGGTGAGCCGGGGATTGGCAAGACCAGTCTTGTCGAAGAGGTGGTGCGCGACGAAGGTCGATTCTCGCCGGCCTTATGGAGCTATTGCTGGGGTGATGACGGGGCACCGCCCTACGCGCCCTGGATGGAGATTCTGGAGGCTCTGGAGACCGCGACACCGTCTTCCGCGGCAGAGCGGATCGGGCCGGAGAAAGGGCAGGTCGGAGAGCGCACGTCGGACGAAACAAGGCGCAGCCTTCCCCAATGGGATTCAGCTTTTCGCCGTGCAGTCGACTCCCTCGGGCCGCAGATCGTGATCTTTGATGATCTGCATGCCGCGGATACGTCCTCTCTGAAGCTTCTCGCGCGGCTGGCGAGAACTTCAGGAGAGAACGGAGTGCTGTTCCTCGCGACGGCGAGGACGCGTGAGTTGGAGGAAGACCTGCGCCGGAGCGAGATTTTCGGGAGACTTCTCCGGATCGGGCATCACATTGCCCTTGAGGGGCTTTCCGATCGCGACATCACCGAGTTGTATTCGATCACCACGGGAAGGCCGGGGCTGACCACCGAGGATCTTCGCCAGATCGAGACGGCGACCGGGCGAAACCCTTTCCTCATTCGAGAGGCGATTCGACACGGCGAAGTCACGGGAATCGGCGGGTCGCTAGGCACGGGCTACTCGTTGGGAACGCGTGCTTTTCTGCAGGAACGGTTGGCGAAGCTCTCCCCCGAGAGCCGTGAGTTGGCAGGTTTTCTCGCGGTCTTTGGTGCGACATTTTCAGTCTCGCTCATCGGCCGACGATTCCCCGAAGATTCCAAGTGGGGCCTGAAATTTCTCGGAGAGTTGGAATCCCTCGGAATCGTGCAGAGATCGGCGCAGTCGGCAGGGCAGTATCGTTTTGTGCACGACTTGTTTCGCGAGGCTCTTTCCGAGGGACTGACAATCGACATTCGCCACGCATTGCACCTCGAGATCGCCGAGCAATTGATTTCCCATGGCGCGGATAATGCTTCCGATATCTCCCGTGTCGCGTTTCACCTGAGAGAGGCCCTTCCCCTTGGATCTCCCGCAATCATGAGCGAATGGGCGCTCAAGGCAGCGGATGCCCGGATGGATGCAGCAGGCGCGTCGGATGCGATTGAATGGATCAACGTGGCTCTGGAGTGTGGACGTTCGCTCCCTTCGGGAGCGGCGAACTCACCCAACCTGCGGAAATCTCTCGCTCAGGCTCATGCCTTGGCCGGTGACGATGACACGGCGCAGGCGATTCTCTACCGCCTGATCGATGACCTCGAGGTAGGAGGGCAGTCGGAGGCGGTTGGCGAGGCGACTCTCCTCCTCGCGCATTTGAGTCCGGCACAGCCGAACTTGGATTCGGGCATCATGGACCTGATTCATCGGGCAGTCGCGGGACTCGATGATGGGCATGATGCGCTGCGGGCCGGGTTGTTGGCCCGCAGCGCGACCTTGCTCTATTTCAATGATCTGCCTCGCTGTCGGAAGATCGCAGGGGATGCCCTTCGCTTGGCGAAGGCTTCGGGCGATGCAAGTGCCCTCTGCTTCGCGTTGATGGCATATCGAACCGCGCAGTGGGGGCCCGACGCGGTGGAGAAACAGGTAGCGCTCTCTCTCGAATGTCTGAATGCGGCCAAGGCTAGTGCCGATGATAGTTTCCGGTTCACGGCATTTCACTGGATCGCTTGCGACATGCTGACCCGGGGAACCCGCCTTGGAATCGAGAAACTCCTTGGCGACTGGCGCAGGGAGGCGGTGCGCGCGATCGACCGTCGTCCGGGAACTCTGATCGACATGATCGAGGGGACGCGGGAGTTCATGGCGGGACGGATGGACAGTGCCCGGGAGAGGGTCGATAGATTCCAATCGGAGCTTGAGGATCTTCCGGTTTCGGAGATCGAAAATCTCTACCAGTTCCTGGGAGTTCAGATCTTTACGCTTCAGCGTGAGGACGGTCAGTTGGCTCATCTTGAGGCCAGTATTCGCGGATTTGTCGAGCAATACCCGGGACTTCTGATCTGGAGAAGCGGCCTTGCTCTCCTGCTTGCCGAGACGGAACGTCCTGAGGAAGCCTACCGCGAGCTCGAGCTACTCGCAGCGAACGGTTTCAGGGATATACCGAGGGATGGCAACTGGCTGGCAACGATTGCGAATTGCGCGGAGGTGGCAAGCTTCTGTGGTGCGACCGGTGCCGCCCGGTCGCTTCATGCCCTTCTTGAGCCCGTAGGCGACCTCCATGTTGTGCTCGGGATGGGGGCCAGTTGTTGGGGGTCCGTGCACCATTACTTGGGACTTCTCGAAGAGGCTCTGGGGAGGAGTGAGGACGCAGTGCGGAGTTTTCAGCGAGCCATTGTGGCGAACGAGGCGGCAGGTGCCGCAGGTCTTTCCTCCTACAGCGAGGCGAAACTCGCCCAGCTGCTCCTCCGAAGCCCCGAATCGAAGAAGCGAGGAGAAGAGCTCCTCGCTCGGGTTGCAAGCATGGCTCGCAACCGCGGTTCCGCTCGCCTGACAATGCGGGTGGACACCATACGGAGAATGTCGGTGTCTGATGGTGTTGCCGCCCGGAGTGTTCGGAAGGCGGGCTTTCGGCGGGCGAGGTTTGCCCGCGAGGGGGAGTATTGGGTGGTCGCGATGGACGGCTTGGAGGCCCGGCTTCGCGATCGTCGCGGTCTCGACCAGTTGTGGCAGCTGCTTGCCTCTCCGGGGGTCGACTTCCTGGCTCTGGAGCTTCTCCACTCGGCTGCACCGGGCGTCGGGGGGCGGGAGGTCCAGAGTGGGTCGGTGGCGGAAGCTCAGCATGAAGATCCCCTTCTGGACTCCCGGGCCTTGAAGGAATTTCGGGAACGCTTGAAATCGGTCGACGACGAACTGGCTGCGGCGGAGCAAGCCAACGATATGGCGCGCCGCGAGGGGTTACTGACTGAAAAGGAAAAGCTTCTTGAGGTGCTGAAGTCGGCGACCGGTCTGGGTGGGCGGGCGCGGCGAACGGCATCCCCGGCGGAAAAGGCGCGTGTCAATGTGACGCGGACGCTGCGAAGTGCCTTGAGCGCGATCCGGCAACAGGCGCCAAGCCTCGGAGCGTACCTCGACCGACATGTGGAGACCGGGAGGACGTGTCGCTACGAGCCCGACCAGGTCGCTCCCATCGAGTTCGATTTGTCCTGAGCAAGACCGGCGAAAGATCGGCTCAATCCTCTTCAGTGGCAGGCGGGACGCCCTGACGGCTTGATCGCTCGGTGCTGCGCGGTGACGTACTGCCTCGGTCGGTCAATCCCCGACGTTGGCGCAGGAGTCGACGCAGCTTGGCAATTCGTGCGCGCCGACTCTCCTGTTCTCTCAACAGCAGGCGCAGCCTCATGCTGAAGTTCACATGGGGGGAGGCGTTCATCCGCAGCGAACGATGTTCCCCGGAGTGGGTATTCCCCCATCGTGCCGTTTCCGGGTCTGCCGCCAACGCGCACAGGCCGCTCGGAAACGAGGAAACATCGCCGCTTCCGGACAGGGAACAATGTTCGTCGGAAACGAACGCCTTGAAAGGAGACACTGGTGCGATTGGTACACCGGCGAGGATGCTTCCGGGTGGGGTGGTATCCGGATGACAGATGCCAACGAGGAATTTATGGAAATTTATAAAGAATCGGAAGGACTTGGTAACCGGTGGTCGAGTAAGCGGGCGGGGGCTTCGATCTTGCGGGTGTTGTTCGCGTCCGGGGGGATGATTCTCGGCTCTGCCATAGCTGCGATTGCGACCTCCGGGCAGCTTGACACATCCTACTCGTCGGACGGCATTGCTGTTGCGCCGGCCCCGCCTTCCGGCATCGTGGCTGGCGATCAGGAGGGGCGAGGGATTGCCGCTCAAGCGAACGAGTTGTTGGGCATGATCGTTTTCGGCCGAAACCGTCAGTACGAGGTTCTCGCGTGGAGCACCTCTACGGATGGTTCCAAGGGGTTGTTCGAGGGTGACGCCGGGGTGGGCGATGGCCTCGGCATACTGACTGACCAGTTCTGCCCGAGCCAGTGGAGCGACGGGCTCTTGCACCCCGAATCTGTTTCCGGATGGAATTCGTATGTTGCGGCAGGAAACCGTTCTACGTTCGGGGATATGGGTTGCTCAGGGTTTCGCAAGTTCACGGTTTCGCGGCTCGACTCAGTGGGGAATGTTCATTCCGAGTTTCGCCAATCGATCGAAGGTCACGAGGCCGAAGCCTTCGCTGTCGGACTTCACTCCGATGGCGACGTGGTCGCTACCGGCAGGACTTTAGGGGTGCCGAATCGGCTCGTGACCGTTCGCGTCAATTCCGACATGACGGCCGACACCGGTTTCGGCGGTGGCGATGGCGTGGTGACGTTTGCGATCGGCAGCGGAAGCGCTGCCGGGCACAATGTCGCAGTTGAAGATTCAGGCGACTTCTACGTCGTGGGCGCCTCCGAACTCAGTGGGAGTGGATGGCCAAATACCGGGGATAATGCCTTTTTGGCCAGGTTCCTCGCAGCGGGAGCCCTCGACACATCCTTCGGTACAGGCGGGATTGTGACTATTTCTGATGGTGACGCTACCGAGATTGCTGCTTCCGGGGTCGCGATCGCGGATGATGGCGATGTCATCGTTGCTGGTCGTATGCAAAGCCCCGTGGTTTGCGGTCAGCTCTTCTGCTCAGGCGGATGGAGCGGCTTCGTTGATCGCTACGACGCCACCGGCCAGCCGGATACGGAGTTCGGGGGAGGCGATGGACGAATCCTCTCCGGGACGCAGTTCTTCGACGTTGCGATCGATGCCGCGGACAAAATCGTCGCGGTCGGATCGGTGGGCGGCAGTGCGTTGTTCCAGACATCGGCCACGGTCAGGCGTTTCGAATCCGATGGCTCACTCGACTTGACTTTTGGCAGTTCGGGCGGCACGAATTTCACGGTCCCGGGCTTTACCACTCAGACGATCAAATCTGTGGAACTGCTCGATAATGGGCGCTTTATCGCCGTTGGCGGGACTGCTTATGGAACCGGAGGTGACGATGACCGCATCTTCAGCGCTCGTCTGTTTGGCGGCGGGTGTTTCGACGGTTTCATCGATGCAGGACTGGGCGAGACAGATGTCGACGGGGATGGAATCGAAGATTCCTGTGATAACTGCGCCGACGTTTGCAATCCCGATCAGGCGGATACGGACGGCAGTTGTCCATCCAGTATGGCGGATCCGGCCTATGCCGAATGTGGTGATGCCTGTGATGCCTGTCCCGGGTTTGCCCAGGAATTGCAGACGCCAGCGGAAACCGCAGCGTGTAATGCCGCTGAGTACAACGCCAATGGCATCGAATGTTGCTTCGAGTCAGACTCGGATGCGATCTCCACGGACCCGATTTGTACGGGCGGAGGGGATGTGACGCTCCAGGTGGGCGGCGGTAGTGGCGGTGGCCCGGGCGACGCGCCGGGGGGTGCCGGCATCAAGGTGCCCGCGAATTGCGCGGGCGACACCTTCTCGATCACCGCAGAGACCAAGGCTCAGAAACAATTTTGGGCGGCCTCAGGTCCCGGGACCTGGGTCGGTGCCTACGATTTCGGACCAGATGGGGCGAATTTCTCGAGCTGTAATCCGAAACCGATCGTATACATCGAATGGGTCGATGCGGACGAAGCGACCAAGAAGATCGGTAACGGCGTCGCTGGCATCAATGCCAACGATGTCTCGCCCTACCAGTACGGGATCTTCGAAAACAGCATCGCCGCGCACTGGGCGGATGGCAATGGCAACGGCGTTCAGATCACCACCAAATGTGGTCTATCGCCTTGTGGTGCTCTCGCAGGGGATGGATTCCCGAGTGACTGGAATGGAGGTGCGCGAACCGACGATCCAACTCTCAAGGCCTGCTGCGACAAGCCGACTAACCGATATTTCTTTGAAGCGGACCACTTCAGCTCCTATGGTCTGATCGCGAAAGAAGAGCCGTGTGCCGGTGTAACAACGCGAACACAGGCGAGGGTCGCCAAGCTCCACAAGCCTGGCGAGCAGAAGGTGATTTTCAAGGGTCGCATGGAGCTGGAAGCGGACTTCGACCCGAATGCCAGCGTGTTCTCGCCTGCCACGACCGGGGCATCGGCGGAGCTCCAGTCCGCGGATGGTACCACGCTCTGGCAGAGCGAGGCCCCTGGGGGTGAATACTCGAAGGAGACGCGTTCAGGTTGGCGCATCAACAAGGCAGGAACTGTCTTTACCTACATGGACAAGTCTACGCCCGGACAATCCCTCAAGCTGCAGCTCAAGCGAAAGGGTGGATCGGAGCCCCGACGGGTTGATGTTAAACTGATCGTGAATGGCATCGACCTGCCTGTGACGGGTGACGATCTGCCTCTGCAAGTTCGCATCGATGCCGAGGTTGGTCAGGATCAGCGGTGCGCGATTACCGACTTCTCGCAGACCGGAGCCTACTGCGTGGTGAACAGCAAGGCGACGGCCTTGAAATGCCGAGATTGAGAGGAGTGGCCTGGTAGCGAGTTTGCACGGTAGGCGTATCCATCCGTAGATAATGCGGTACCGCCCAGCTAATCCGCCACGGGCGGGAAGGGCGTGAAACGCTGCCGTCTTGCAGGGCTGGGATGGACAAATAGAGCGCTTTCTGAGCCAAAACGATTTTTCGACCCAATTTGTTCCTTTAAAACGGTCTACGCAAATAAATTGCTGGTCACCAAGGCGTACTTCTAGGGCATATGAAAGATGGCCCCCAGATTTCCCGTCTGTTCAGTGGAACCCCCGGTGAGCGATCGGGAGTCGCGCGATAAATCGAAAAAGCAGCAACCTGAATCTAAAGGAGTAACCCGATGGGCAACCGAATCGCGAAGACTGATCGAAGAGTCCGGATCAATCACAAAGCTGCTCAACGGCGTCATGGACCGGTTCAATTCGGCCTCGGGGTCTTGTGCCTTCTGCTGATGTCCTCCTCGGTGCGAGCCGACGAAACGACATGGACCTTTACGGGTTATGAAGACACCTACACCACGATCGCTTCGTCTGGACTTCTGGATGTATTCACTGCTTCGGCTCGGACCCCGACTGGTCAGAGAATCGCCGTGGGGTTCACGAAAAACGATCCTTTCTTTCTCGGCGGCTTTACTGCCAATGAAAACTTCAATTTTGGCGTCGTCAGGTATGATCTCGACGGCTCCCTCGACCCTTCTTTTACGCCATCGTGCGCTCCTCTGTTCATCAATTGCACA
>JAQWJE010000018.1 GCA_029248525.1 Candidatus Binatia bacterium | reverse complement strand
GTTTCATTACCGCTACCACCCGCTCTTTGCGCGCGTGCTCGACATCATCGCCAGCGGGGTCCTCGGCCCTCTGCAGGAGCTGGAGGCATCTTTTCTGGTTCCGGTCGAAGACCGCAGCAACTTCCGCTGGCAGCCGGGCCGGGGCGACGGCGCCCTGATGGACCTTGGCTGCTACCCGCTGCATTGGGTGCGCACCGTGACCGGCGAGGAACCCGAGATCCTCGAGGCTCACGCCGAGGCCGATGCGGGCGGCACGGACGCGGCCATGAGCGCCCGGCTATCCTTTCCCGGCGGTGCCTCGGCCCGGATTCATTGCGATATGCAGGCCGATGTTCGCTTCGAGGCCGCATTATCCGTGCACGGTCGCGACGGTACGCTGCGCGTCCTGAATCCGCTGGCCCCGCATCTCGGTCACAAATTGACGCTGGAGACCGCCGACAACAAGCTGCCCGAGTCGATTTCGGGCCAGACCACCTACACCCATCAACTGGAGCATTTTCTCGCCGCCTGCCGGGGGCAAAAAGATGCCTGCCCTACTTCGGGCCTCGACAGCGTGGGGAATATGCGGGCAATCGATGCCATCTATGCCGCTGCGGGACTGCCCCCACGACAGCGTCCGTGAGAGGACTCAACATCGGGAGGAATCCCAGCTATGAAAAGAGGGTCATGAAAATACAAAATCTCTTTTCAATCGAAGGCAAAGTTGCATTGATCACCGGCGGATCACGCGGCATCGGCGAAATGATCGCCGCGGGATTTCTGGCCAATGGCGCCAAGGTCTACATCAGCGCCCGCAAAGCCGAGGTCTGCGATGCCACCGCCAAACGACTCAGCGAGCAATTCGGCGGCGAATGCATCTCGGTTCCCGCGGACGCCTCGACCGTCGAGGGCTGCGAGGCGCTGGCAGGCGAGATCAAGAAACGCGAGTCTCGCCTCGACATTCTGGTCAACAATGCCGGTGCTTCCTGGGGTGCCCCCCTCGAGGAGTTCCCTGAAGTCGGCTGGGACAAGGTGATGGATATCAACGTCAAGGGCGTTTTCTTCCTCACGCAGAAACTGCTGCCCCTGCTCGAAGCCGGTGCCACCAGCGAGGATCCGTCGCGGGTGATCAACGTCGGTTCGATCGACGGCCTCAGCACACCCGCCTTCGAGACCTTCTCGTATGGTCCTTCGAAAGCCGCGGTTCATCACCTGACGCGCGTGCTCTCGGCGCACCTCGTCAAACGAAACGTCATCTGCAACGCGATCGCGCCGGGGCCCTTCCCCACGTGGATGCTCAGCACCGGGGTCGGTGGCGGCGGCGATGTCGAAAATACGGATTGGGATGCGGTAGCGCGAACCAACCCACGCCAACGAGTCGGCACGGCCGAAGATATCGCGGGACTCGCGATCTTTCTTTCGTCGCGCGCCGGTGCCTTCACGGTGGGGGAAGTCATCACGTGTGACGGCGGGGTCCTGATCAACCGCTAAAAGGGTCGGCGTCGCGGCCGTCTCTATCGTCTCGGTCACGGCGCCTGCCTTGGGGACATCATCTATGGGAAAACTCGTTTTCGCAGCCTGGGTCGCTACCGTGCTCTTGTCATGGGCCGTCCTTGGACCCTATCTCGGCTATTTGATCGAGGGGTACGACAGCAGCCAATTGGGCAAGGTGCCGCTGGTCCTTCTGCTGGTATGCGTTCTCGGGTCTGTGGCCGGCACGGTCGCATGGGCGCGCAAACTCCGGAATCGTCAGACCGAAAGCACCGCCAGCCCGCAACGGCGAGTTCTTCTCGGCTCGCTCGGCACCGCCAGCGGTCTGGCCGCTACCCTGGGTGCGGCCATCGCACCCAATTCCCGATGGTACTCGACCACCGTCAAAAATATCTTCCTTCCAAGCCCCTCCTACAAGGCCGATCGCTACCACTCGGATTGGGAGGGAACGCAGATCGCGGCCTATCGCCGCCTCGGACGAACCGAAGCCATGGTTTCGGATATCTCGATCGGTACTGGTTCCTCGAGCGGCGGTCGGATGACGCCCGCGATTGCCCGCGAAGCGATCGAGAGGGGCATGAACTACTTCGATACCGCCCCGGACTATTCCGAAACGGGGTCCGAGACCGTGCTCGCCGAGGCCATGAAAGGATATCGCGAGCAAATTTTTCTCGCGACCAAATTCTGCACCACCAGCGGTCACCTCGGGCCCGGCACCTCCGTCCGGGACTATATGGCGGCGGTGGAAGGCAGCCTCCAACGACTGCAGACCGACTACGTTGACCTGGTGCATATCCACTCGTGCAATACGGTCGAGCGGCTTATGGACGAGAACGTTCACGAGGCCTTCGATCGCCTGCGCGATCAGGGAAAGGCAAAATTCCTCGGGGTCTCGACCCATACGCCCGATCTCGAGCCGGTCGCGCGCGCCGCTATCGAAAGCGACCGTTTCGACGTTCTGATGCTGGCCTATCATCACGGCGCCTGGCCGAGCCTGCAGGCGATCATCGATGAGGCCGCCGCCAATGATATCGGCGTAGTCGCGATGAAGACCCTCCGCGGGGGACTGCACCAGGGACTCGATTGGTCGCGCGACGAGGCCGACAGCTTCACTCAAGCCTCCTTCAAATGGGTCCTCGCCAACCCGAGCGTCTCATGTCTGGTGATCTCGCTATGGGAGCGCGCCCAACTCGACGAGTTTTTCTTCGCATCCGGACAGGTGCCCACCCGCGAGGACTTCGCCCTGCTCGACCGCTACGCCGAGTTGACGCAGGCGACACACTGCCGCCCCCATTGCGGCATCTGCCTCGACAGCTGCCCGGAGAACCTCGCCATCGCCGACGTCCTCCGTCATAAAAACTACTATGAGAGCTTCGGGGCACAGAAGGAAGCCATGCGGCTTTATGCCCAGCTCGAGCCAAAGGCAGATGCCTGCCTCAGCTGCCCGGCACCCTGTGCGGGCGCCTGTCCTTACGAGATCCCGATCGCAGAGCATACGCGAGCAGCCGATCGTTTACTGCGCCTGGCCTGAAAACAAACGAAAACCCAGCCCGCCCGGGCGTGAACAGATCCTTTCCTCCTGCGTCCAACACGTTAGGATGAGGAAGGAGAAAATCATGGCAATGGCAACTTGGATTCGACGACTCGGCATTCCCACAGCACTGCTGGGAACGACATTTTTCTTCGGCGCAAGCTCTGAGGTTCAGAGCCAGAAAGACGCAAAAGAACTGCGGCAAACACTCACGCCGATGCAATACCGCGTCACGCAGGAAGATGGCACGGAGCCCCCCTTCAAGAACGCCTATTGGGACAATAAAAACCCGGGCATTTACGTCGATATCGTTTCCGGAGAGCCGCTGTTCAGCTCGACCCATAAATATAAATCCGGGACCGGTTGGCCCTCTTTCGACCGCCCTCTGGTTCCGGAAAACGTCGTCGAGCGCACGGATTTCAAGATGATCCTCCCCCGCACGGAAGTCCGATCCAAAACGGCCGATTCACACCTCGGCCATGTCTTCAACGACGGCCCGGCGAGCACCGGGAAACGCTACTGCATGAACTCGGCGGCCCTCCGGTTCGTGCCCGCGGAGTCCCTCGAGGCTGAAGGATACGGCGCGTACACCAAACTTTTCGCTGACTGAACGGATTTTCGGGCCATTCAGCCCGCAGATAGCGCCAAACACCCCGTTTGGCTGGAGTTTCGGGGCGGGCCTCCGCTAGAAGTAGAGCATGGAATCCACAGCGATGAGGGACCTCCCGACCGAGCCCCAAACTACGGCAGACACGTTCGACGCGTCCATGTCCGTGGCCTGGCAGTTCAACTACGATATTGAACTCGAAAGTCTGCAGAGCCTCTACAGCAAGGCCAAGCAGAACCAATGGGACGGCGAAGAGGCGCTCGACTGGAGCGTCGAGATCGACCCAAGCAAACCCCTGATGGCCGAGAGCCAATTGCCTCTCAAGGACCTGCCTCTTTTTCAAAGGCTCTCCAAATCGCAACAGGAAAAGTTTACGGCTCATTCGACAGCCCAGCTCCTGTCGCAATTTCTGCACGGGGAGCAAGGCGCCTTGATGACCGCTGCGACCCTGACCCATGCGGTACCCCATTACGAAGGCAAGCTCTTCGCCGCGACACAGACCATGGACGAAGCCCGACACGTCGAGGTCTACGAAAAATACATTCGGAAACTCGCCATTGTCTATCCGATCGCTCCCTGGCTGAAGGAAACGATCGACAAGACGCTGGTCGCCGACCATTGGGTCAAGATCGCCATCGGCATGAATATGGTCGTTGAAGGTCTCGCCCTCGCCGCTTTCCACAATATGCGCCGATCGACGACCTGCGATCTCCTGCGCTCCCTGACCGAAGGCGTACTCCGCGACGAAGCCCGCCATGTCGCGTTCGGCAACCTCTATACGCGCGAGTCGATCGCCGAGATGCATGCGGACGACCGCGAAGATATCGCCCAATTTGCCTTCGAAGTCGTCAAATTGATGGCCGACGCCAATGGCGGCATCAAGGGCAATAAAATCCCTTCGCCAAACCCCGGGTTCACGCAGATGCTCGCCGAGTGCGACATCGACCCGATGGATTTCTTCCAGAGCGTTCAGGAAGCTGGCATGTCGGGCGTCAACGGCAAACTGCCCCCCGGCCAGATCCACTCCTTCAAGGACCTCATGATGCCGGCTCTGGTTCGCGTCGGTGCGATCACCGATCGCAGCCGTGAGTTGTTTGCGGCCGAGGAAATTCCGGTCTGGGATGATCTGCATATGCTCGAAGCCTTCGAGAACGACCAAATCATCTGATCCTGGCCCATGGGTTCTGCCGCCAAGTCTGTCGGTCCATCAACCGCCCCCAAGCGGCTCCAGAGGCATTGGGGCGAGGGGCTCGGCAACTTGTTTCGATTCTTGCGCGGCACTGGCGGGCTGGAATCAGCATTTGATTCGATGTTTGCGCTCGCCGGCCCGACAGTGGAACGCGAGTTCGATCGATTTGCGGCACATCCAGTCGGGCAGACCCTGCTTGCCGAGCGCCCCCGCCGCGATCTGAATGCGCTCCTCGCTGACCGCGAGCAACTAAACGCCATGCCCGCGGACAGCTTCGCTGCGGCCTATCTGGAGTATATGGGCGGCGCGGGCATGGGGACTTCGGATTATTTCCTCGCCGCGGCCAACCTTGAAGAAAAAGCGGCCCGCTTCGGCTGGACCGAAGACCAATGCTGGTTCGTCCGCCGGATGGCGAATAGTCACGACCTCTTCCATGTCGTATCCGGCTATGACCGCACCATTCTGGGTGAGGTTGGCGTCGATGCGTTCACCGCCGGCCAGATCCCTCTGCTGCCGCTCAAGCTTCTGCTCGCCTACCTCTTCCTTCTCAAACCGTCGGAGCCAATCGGATGGGTAGGATTTGTATCCCGGGCCTACCGGCATGGCCAGCAGACGCCGTCTCTGGCCTGCGTCGACTACGAAGACCTTCTCGGCAAATCTCTGGTTCAGGCGCGGCGCGAGATCGGCATCGTACCTCTCGACCAGGTTCATCCCCACGGATTCCCCACCCGAGGTCGCAAATTACGCCAGATGGAACGTGGCCTGAATCCGTCTGCGTAGGACCTGCCGCCCGCGCAGACCTTTCTCCCGAACGAGCGTCAGCGAGGCCCGAGGACAAACAAGGCAGTCTCGGCATTCCGATTCGGATCCGTGGCCTGCTTCGCCATCAGAGGTTGGCCTTCAGCATAGTAATGCTCCTCTTCCACCGACAGGCCCATCTCATCGCAGAGATGGCGGACATCCAGAATCGACGGGAATCGATTGTTCGGAGTGTCATACCAGTCATGACCGTAGGGGCCCGGCGACTTTGGCGACAACCCCTCCTCGGCCAGCATCCGTCGCATCGGAGCGTAAGCAAAATTCGCGAAGACCAGAAGCACGCGCCGCCCAACACGCAAGGAATCCTCGAGAAGCGTCCGGACGTTGGGAACCACCTGCAACGTCGATGAAATGACGACGTAATCAAACTGAGCGTCGTCAAATTCCGGCAGACCAAGGTTCAGGTCGCAGTCAATCACCTCGACATCGTGCTGCGCTGTCTGCACGATGCGATCGGTCTCGATCTCGACCCCGCAGAGACGCGCGTGATTTCGCTCCTGCAGGCGTGCCAGCAGATGTCCATCACCACAGCCCAGATCCAGAACCGAGGCACCCGCGGGAAGAATCTCCAATATTCGATCGTCTTCCGTGCGGGGTACCGCCAACTTTGGCTGGCTCAGGCCCACCCGGGACGCCAGCAGTGGCCCGAAAGTCGCGATTTCGCTCGACAGCAGAAATCCATCATGACCTCCGTCGGACTCCACCTCACAATACGAAACCGGCTTGCCCAAAGACGTGAGCGCGGACACCAGCTCACGACTTTGCGAAGGCGGGAAGAGCCAGTCGCTGGAAAAGCTCACGACCATCCAACGACACGTGGAGGACCGCAGAGATTCGACGCGAGCCTCATGGGTCCGACCCAGGTCCATCAGGTCCATGGCCATCGAAATGGTCATATAGGAATTGGCATCAAACCGGGTCACAAAACGGTGGCCCTGCATGGCCAGGTAGGAACCCACCGAAAATTGTCGCTCGAAATCACTTTCGATCTCGCGGGGTTCATGACGGTCCACATCAAATTTCTGCGCCATCGACTGCTGCGAGAGGTAAGTGATATGTCCCAGCATACGGGCGATCGCCAAACCCTTCTCGGGCTTTTCTTCCTGCTCGTAGTACTGCCCTTCGGCATAGGCGGGATCGGTTCGGATCGCGTTCCGGGCGACGACATCAAAAGCCAATGCCTGACTGGTCAGGCGCGCCGAACTCGCAATCACCCCTGCGGTCGCGACCCGGTCGGGATATCGGGTCGCCCAGAGAAGCGTCTGGTGCCCCCCCAACGATCCGCCCATCACGGCCGCCAGACGCTCGATCCCCAGCGAGTCGATCAGTCGAGCTTGTGCGTCCACCATGTCGCCGAGAGTGATCGCCGGAAAGCTCGCGCCATAGGGGCGGCTCGTCCCAGGCGGGCAATCGCCCGGCCCCGTCGTGCCTCGACAGCCGCCGAGCACATTCGAGCAGATGACAAAAAGTTCGTTGGTGTCGACCGCACGTCCCGGTCCTACAAGCTCTTCCCACCAGCCCGGATCGTCGTCGGCATCATGGCTCGCGACGTGAGAGTCCCCGCTGATCGCGTGACAAATCAGCACGGCATTGCTGCGTTCCGCATTCAGAGTGCCGTAGGTCTCGTAGGCGACCCGGAACTCCGGCAGGGAGGCCCCGCGCTCAAGCACCAGCGGCTCCGTGAAATGCGCCACCTGCAAATGGTTCAGGCGATTGGCGCTGCGCTGGCCATCCGTGCTGTGGAGAAATTCATCCATCGACAAGGGTGCTCATCGCGCCCGCGGCAAGGCCCGGGCGCGATGAGCGGCTATCAGGAGGCGGCCTTGACCAAAGCCTGCTCGATATCGGCAATGATATCGTCGGCGTCTTCGATCCCGACCGAAATACGCACGTACTCGGGGACCACGCCCGTCTGCTGCTGCTCTTCGGGCGTGAGCTGCGAGTGGGTCGTCGACGCCGGATGGATCACCAGCGTCTTTGCGTCCCCGATGTTGGCGAGATGCGAGGCCAACTCCAGGGAGTTGATGAACTTCTTGCCCGCCTCGAGACCACCCTTGATGCCGAAGCCCAAAATCGCGCCCGGTCCGTCCGGCAGATACTGCTTGGCGCGCGCGTGGTCCTTATGGCTGGCCAGACCGGGATAGTTGACCCACTCGACCTCGGAATGCCCTTCCAGGAAATCGGCTACCTTCTGCGCATTTTCACAATGGCGAGGCATGCGCAGGTGCAGGGTCTCAAGCCCTTGCAGGAAAAGGAATGCGGCAAACGGGCTCATCGCAGCCCCGGTATCGCGCAACCAATGGGTGCGGATATGCATCGTGTAGGCAACGTTCCCCAGAGGCGCGAGCGCATCGGTAAAGACGGCACCGTGATAGCTGGGCGAGGCCCCGCAGAACTCGGGCCATTTATCCGCCTGGTCGGCCCAGACGAAATTCCCGCTGTCGACAATCGCGCCACCGATATGAACACCATGACCGCCGATGAACTTGGTGGTGGAGTAGACGTTGATATCGATGCCGTGCTCGAAGGTCCGAAGCAAATACGGCGTCATCACCGTATTGTCACAAATCACGGGGATCGCACCATGCGGGGCCGAGTGTGCAGCGTCCGCGATCGCCTTGAAGTCAGGCACATCGTTTTTCGGATTCCCGATCGATTCCATGTAGACCAGACGTGTATTTTCATCCACGAGATCGTGAATCTGTTCGGGGTGGTCCGGGTCAAAGAAGCGGACTTCAATGCCGAGATTCTTGAAGGTCTGGGTGAAGAGAGTCCAGGTCCCACCGTAGAGGCTCGTCGATGCCACGAAGTTCTGGCCGGCATGGCAGATGGTCAGGATCGCTGCGGTGATCGCCGCTTGACCGGAGGCAAAGCTGAGCCCCATCACGCCGCCATCGAGAGCCGCCAGGCGCTTCTCGAGGACATCATTGGTCGGATTCATCAGGCGCGAGTAGATATTGCCGAACTCGGCGAGACCAAAGAGATTGGCCGCATGGTCGGTGTCGTTAAACACATACGAGGTCGTCGCGTAGATCGGTACCGCGCGGGAGTTGGTTGTAGGGTCAGGCTCCTGCCCGGCATGCAACGCCTGGGTGCCCAGGCCTAATTTCTTCTCTTCCGACATGATTTCCTCCGTTTCACAGCCCCGGCATCGAAAAACCCGGGTTCTCAGGATGTAGCGAGCCCACAGAACGCTGCAAGCACAATCCCCGCGATCAAAAAAAGCGCCGCTGCCCGGATGGGCAGCGGCGCCTATGCCACTCTCTGGTGGTTTTGCGATTCGAGATCGTTAGTTGTCGAAGCAGAAATAACCCAAGCTGCCCTGATACATCTCGTCCTGCGTCGTGATCCCGCCCTGAATTCGACAGGCATCGCAGAATCCGTCTCCGGCACCGGGGCTGGAGTCACACGCTGCATCATCACCCTTGTAGTTGCCACGGCCGTCGTCGCAGGTGACGGTTCGTCGAGCCTCCCCGAGGCTCTCGTTGACACAATGAGTGGGTTCGCAACCACCCGCTCCGCCAAAGAATCCGTAGGGTCGGAACGAGTTGCGGCTCATGCTTTCGGTGTCAATCTCGCCGTCTTCGTCGATCCCGTTTCGGTACAAAGTACAGAACTTGAATGTCCGAGTCGCGGGATCTTCCTCCGAATACTGGATCGGATCATCATAACGCATGACAACAGGGTCGTTATAGATGCGCGAGTCGTAGATCACTTCACCATCAGGGTTCGTCCACCAGGCGCGGGCACCCAACCTGTGGTTGTGCGAGCTCAGGTCCGTAAGGAAACAACCCTGAGGCAGCTCCACATCGGTACAAAGAACGTTTTCGGTATAGGGCGCAGCACCCTCGCGGGTGAGACGGGCAATACCAAACGTTCCCAAACCGCCCCCGTCATTGTCGGTGGTCTGTCTTCGGGAGCGCCACCGACGATCGTCGGCGAACTCGAAGTTCACCTGAGCGGTGATCTCGGCCTCCTTGGCCGTCAAATTGAATGCGTGGAGATTCCACGCAACGACCGTTCGACAGGGAGCGACCGAGTACACGCCCTCATAGTTCTCCGCGTAAAACTGCGGCTGCTGGGTCCCGACAAAGGTGGACAGATTGTTGCCATTGGCCGGGCCGTATCCGATACAGGCGGTCGAGAACTCCATTGGCGTTGTACATCGACCCTCGCCACAGAACTCCTCGTCTCTGGGATCACAGGCCTCACCGTCCCTCTCGCCGGTGCGGCAAGTCCAATCGGAGAATTCCGACGGATCCACCGCGTTTCCGCTCCAAGTCGACGAGGGCATCTGCACCAGCATGTGATGGCTCATCGGGGGCATCCGGATCTCGTTGATATAATAGTAGAAGAAGTCCGAATCCGGGATTCGATATTCATCGGGAATCAGATCGCAGAAGTCTTCAAACACCGCGACACAAGTCTCGGATTCGCCAGCCGGGTCGAGAACCGTAAACGGCATCTCGATCTGGACGCCAACTGCGGCATCCGGGGCTGCAAGCGGCGCGATCAGGAACGGTTCGGGGTCTGCCAGGCAGGCATCCTCGACGATTTCATCGGTGCCCTGAATCATCACCGTATCGTCCGGGGCGCCGCCGTAGATCCAGAAACGGATAATATCGACTTCAAGCTCGGTCAGCGCACCGCCCGAGGGCATCACGCCGCCGGAAATGACGACGTTCTCGTAAGGCGCCGCGATTTTCGAATAGAGGTAGCTCCGCTCGGTGTCGCCGGGATGGACCAAATCAAAATCCGACTGGTTCGACGGGACCTCGAAGATTGCGTCGTAGGAGTTCCACGGGCTCAGATCGAGGCCGGCCAGCGGGTTGTTCGATCCGTGACAACCAACGCAATTGTTGTCGAAGATCTCCTGGACGATCGCGTAGGTCGAATCATACTCGACTTCACAGTCGGGCTCAGGCTCAGGCTCAGGCTCAGGCTCAGGCTCGGGCTCAGGCTCAGGCTCGGGCTCAGGCTCGGGCTCGGGCTCGACGATTGGGTCATCGCACCCTTCGGGGATCAGGCAGAGTTCCCCGGAATTGCTGGAACCGCCGCAGCTCGCCATCAACAGCGCGGCAAAAAGCATGATGCAAAATGAGAAGGGGACGTTGGACTTCATAAAGCGATCTCCTGAGCAAAATCTAAATCAAAAAATAGCGACTGATCCTTGATTCTTATCATGGCCAAAACAGTTTTTCCTGATTAAATCTTGATTTCGACGCGTAAAGGGCGAAGGTCGTGCCAAACGGCACGAAAACCTGTCCAAGGCGCTTTTTCCGCGCTGGTCGCTCTGTTTTCGCGCGAACCTTCGAGCTTGGGCGAAGATCGCCCCCGAACAACCCGACGCGACGCGTCAATCTCTATTTCGTGCGTCGGGGCCATCCGCGGGCCATCCGGCGTGACATCCCGGATGACGAGCGGCGCTCGCTACCCCGAAGGACAACAGCGCCGCCCCAAACCATCAAAGAATTTCTCGATGCGAGATCAGTTATTATCCGGGCAGAAATACTCGAGGTTGCCCTGATACATCTCGTCCTGGGTGGTGATGCCTCCCTGAATACTGCAACCGTCACAGAACCCGTCTCCGGCGCTGGGATTCGAGTCACACACGGCATCGTTGCCCCTGAAGTTGTTGGAACCGTCATCACAATTGATCGTGCGACGTTCCTCCCCGAGGCTTTCGTTGACACAACGATAAGGCTCGCAACCACCCGTGCCACCAAAGAAGCTGTAGGGACGCTTCGATGAACGACTCATGCGACTCGTATCGATGTCGCCGTTTTCGTCGATCCCGTTGCGATACAAGGTGCAGAACCGGAACGTCCGGGACGCCCGATTGCCCGAGTACTGGGTCGGATTATCATCCTTCCAGACCACCGGATCATTATAAATCCGGGAGTCATAGAAGATGTTACCGCTGGGATCCGTCCACCAGGCACGGGCGCCGAGTTGGTGATTGTGCGAACCGGCACCCGTCAGGAAGCAACCCCGGGGCAGTGTGACGTCCGTACACAAGGTGTTCTCCGTATAGGCGGCCGCACCTTCGGCCGTGAGGCGACTGATACCGAACTGTCCCAAACCGCCTCCACCATCGGTGGTCCGACGCTGCGAGGGCCAGCGGCGATCATCGGCGAACTCGAAGTTCACCTGAGCTGTGATCTCGGCCTCCTCGGCCGTCAAATTGAACGCATGGAGATTCCACGCAACAACCGTTCGGCATGGAGCGACCGAGTACACGCCCTGATAGTTCTCCGCGTAAAACTGTGGCTGCTGGGTCCCGACAAACGTGGCCAGGTTGTTGCCGTTGGCTGGACCGTAACCGATGCAAGCAGTGGAGAACTCCATGGGCGTCGTGCATCGGCCCTCACCACAAAACGTCTGATCTCTGGGATCACAGGTCTGGCCGGCCCTCTCGCCGGTGCGACACGTCCAATCGGAGAATTGTTCCGGAGCCACGGAACCTCCGCTGAAATTCACCGCAGGCATCTGCACCAGCAGGTGGTGGCTGAACGGAGGCATCCGGATTTCATTGATGTAGTAGTAGAAGAAGTCCGAATTCGGGATTCGGTATTGCTCGGGAATCAGATCGCAGAAGTCTTCAAAGACCGCGACACAGGTCTCGGATTCGGCAGCCGGGTCCAGGACCGTGAACGGCATTTCAATCTGGATGCCGATCTGGGGCTCCGGGGACTTGAGCGGCGCGATCAGGAACGGCTCGGGGTCTGCCAGGCAGGCATCCTCGACGATTTCATCGGTGCCCTGAATCATCACCGTATCGTCCGGTGCACCGCCGTAGATCCAGAACCGGATCTTGTCGACATCAAGCCGGGTCAGCTGGCCCCCCGTGGGCATCACGCCTCCGGAAATGACGACATTCTCGTAAGGCGCC
>JAQWJE010000017.1 GCA_029248525.1 Candidatus Binatia bacterium | reverse complement strand
AGAAACGCCCGCCGGCAAAAGCGGGCGGGCGTTTCGGCAGTTCGTCGGGGGCACAATTCAGCTTTTGTGGTTGCCCCAGGTGTTCCAGTGCGTCAGCTCGCCTGCCGGCAGGCGCTTGGCTTCCTTGAAATCGTCGCCGGTGTAGTAGGCGACCGGGAAGAGCACGGTTTGGGTGACCGCGGCGGGCAGGGCCAGCATCTCGGCGACCTTGGCTTCTTCGAAAAGATGGATTGTCGTCCACGCCATGCCGAGCCCACGTGAGCGTCCCGCCAGCATGAACGACCACGCCGCCGGCAGAATCGAGCCGTAGATCGAGGCCTGTGCCGCGACGCCGGCCTGTTCCACGCGGCCCTCGATGCAGAAGATCACCAGTGCCGGAGCCTTGTGCATGTTTTCGGCGAGATAGGTGGCCGAGTCGACTACACGCGGCATCTGCTTGGCGCGTGGGTCGTTGTCGTCAAACGCCGGTGGCATTTCTTCGCGCATGGCGGCATAGCCGGCAAAGCCGGTTTTGTAGACGTCGGCGATGGCCTTTTTCTTGTCCTCGTCGGTGACCACCACCACGCTCCAGCCCTGCATATTGGATCCCGTGGGGGCCTGCAGCGCGATGTCGATGCACTCCTCGAGCACTTTCGGCTCGACGGGTTTGTCGAAGTCGAGACGTTTGCGGACCGAGCGCGTCGTGCGCAGAAGTTTGTCACAAGCCTGAATATCCATTGATTCCTCCGAAGAATGTTCTTGCATTGGACCGACGCCGGCGTCGGTCTGGGTGGGTTATCCTTATGTGCTGCCGGCGCGGATCGCGAGCCTTTTCAGGACGTTTCTGCGAGCAAGGCTGTCGCTCGTCGGACGAGGATCTCGACCATCTGGTCGTCCTCGCCGATCGCGGCACCCACGCGGATCGTGCAATTTGCGTGTTTCACCCGGGCGGCCTCGGCAATGGCCGGGATGTCTTCGCGGGTATGGCGGCCGGGCAGCAGGAAAAACGGCTGAATTACGATCTCGCGGGCGCCGTCGCCCACGCATCGGTCGATCGCCTCGGCGATATCCGGCGGGCAGATCTCCAGATGAGCTGTGCGGATCTGCCAGTCGGGCTTGGCTGTGGCGACCTGCGTGGCCAGACGCTCGAGGAAGGCGGCGGCCTCGGGCCGCTTGCTTCCATGGTCGACAATCAGAAGAAATTTTTCAGTGTGCATCGTTTTTATTGAAAAAGTGACGGTTGAGGGCCCCGGGATGGTTCGCCTGGGCGCAAACAGGCGCGGATCCGCGCGTGTCCGCGCGAAGCGGCACGAAGCGGCACGCCGCGGGCGGTCGTCGGCTCAATTTCCTTTCGGCGGCCAGAGCATCAAGCTGGATGTTCGGGCTTCGTAGTCCGCAAAGCCGGGCCGACGCTCGCGGCTGCGGGTGTCCATCATCGGGATACTGGCAAAGACGAACATCAGGAACATCGCCAGCACGCCGATGCCGGTCCACCAATAGGCCGGTGCGGCCGACAGCGCGAAGAGCCAAAGCGACAGCCAGAAGAGCATCTCGCCGAAATAGTTCGGATGGCGCGAGTAACGCCACAGACCGCTTTCCATATGCGCGCCGGGGGTGCGTTGGCGTACAAAGGCACGCATCTGTTCGTCGGCGACCAGCTCGATCAGGGTCGCGGCCAGACCAACGCCCAGCGCCAAGCCATCGAGCCAGCCAAAGCTGAGGTCGCCCATGGCCAGGGCGGGATAGAGCGGCAGGCAACCGAGCACGATCTGCAGGGTGGGAAAGAGGTCGACCAGAGCCAGCTGCACAAACCAGCGCGGCGTCGGTGTCTTCTCGTAAAGGTCGATGTAGCGGAAGTCCTCGTGATGCAGCCCCGGAAAGCTGCGGGCCCAGTTCAGCGTCAATCGAATCGCCCAGAACCAAACGACCGTCATGACCGCGATCTGGCGCATCGACCAGTCAGGCACTGCTGCCAGCGTGGCAAAGTAGCCGGCGGCCGCCGGCGGCAGAATGCTCCAATAGGCATCAAAGACCGAGCCGTTGTTCACGGGCAGCATCGCCAGAAAGGTGATGATCGATGCCACATAGAGCCCGGCGGTCATCGCCCACAGAGGCGAGAGCCCAGAGGCCGAAAACGTATACCAGGCCGCCGGGACGGCGATCAGATAGACGACGGTGCAATAGAGCAGCGAAGCGCCGCGGTTTTGGGTGAAGGCGGGTCTTTCCATATATAGTCTTTTGCCTGCCAGCGGCCGCTTCGCAAACGCCGGCTTCGCCGCCGTTCGGGCGGAACCGGGCCTGTGGTTTTCCGGCCTGTGTTTTTCTGCAAAAATCGCAGGGTACGCGCCGGCAAGAGGGCCGGGCGCGGGTCGAAACAAGAAGCTCCTCCAAGGGCTCCGAAAAGGGGCTCATGTCAGGCGCATCAGACAAAGGAATCGGGTGAAGCCGTGCGAGCAGGAACAGGATTGAAAGTGGCAGGTCGGAATACGGGTGTGTGCTGGTGGTTGCCGGTGGTTTTGTTGTGCGCGGGTCTGCTGGGTGCAGGTTGCACGCAGGCACCCGAGGGAATCGCGCCAGTCGAGGGCTTCGAGGCCGAGCGCTATTTGGGTCGCTGGTTCGAGATCGCCCGGATGGAAAATCGCTTCGAAGAAGGCCTGGTCGATGTCACCGCCCAGTACTCGACCCGCGAGGATGGCGGCATCAATGTACTCAATCAGGGCCGCGAGAAGGCCACGGGCGAGATGGCCAAGGCCGAGGGCCGCGCCTATTTCGTCGGCCCGCGCGACGTGGGCGCCCTGAAGGTCTCGTTCTTTCGCCCGTTCTACGGCGGCTACAACGTTATCGCGCTCGACAAGGAAGACTACCAGTGGTCGATGGTCTGCGGCCCCGACCGCTCGTATCTGTGGATCCTGAGCCGCACGCCGACCATGGCGCCCGCGACGTGGAAGATGCTCACCGACAAGGCCCGGTCACTCGGCTTTGATGTGGACGCGCTGGTGATGGGGCAGGACGTGGCGGGGTAGGGGTTAAGGCAAGTAACCTCGGGTGATTTCCCAGCTGTCCAACAGGAATCGAGGGCAGGAAATGGGAATATCGAAGCGAGGGAAAACTTGGCAGATCAGCTTCCGTATCGGGGGCGGAAAACGGGTGACAAAGACCTTCCGGGGGACCGAGCGGGAGGCCCGCGCAGAAGAGGCCAGAATGCGGATTTTGATGCCACTTTCCGGCATCAAAAAAAGAGCGCTCGCTAGGCAAAAACGGTCTTCAGGTTCCTTCCGTCTCAGTTCCCCGGATCTGGCGGGTCCATGGTTGTCTCGCCTCCCGCCTCGGCGCTTTCGTCGGTGCGATAGCCGATACAAGCCGCCGGAATTCCCGCGACAATCGAGTACGGCTCGGTATCCTTCGTCACGACAGCCCCCGCACAAACGATCGTCCCCTCCGCGACGCGAACGCCTGCGTTAATGACCGAGTTCGCGCAGATCATGCAATCGTCGCCGATGAACGTGGGGGCGACTCGGTGTCCTTGCTCCATGAACGGTCGGCTTCGCGATTCGTAGTTGTGCACATGCGCGACCACCACGGCATTCGGGCCAATCCCAACGCCGCTTCCCAACGTCAACCCACCTCGCCCACTGACGTAGGCCATCGAATTGATGGAAATCGAGCGCCCCGCTCGAATCCCCGAGCAATGGTCGATGTAGGCCCCGACGTAGATGAAGGCAAAGCCCTCCAATTTTCCAAAGAGGCACTTGTAGAGCAGCGAACGGAGTACGATCCCGACACCGCCCGGAAAAGATCGAATGAGGGCGCCCAGATACTGCTCCGCAATGATGCGAAAGAGACCGCTCAAGCCGTGCTCACGCAGATAGTTCCAGATGATGGTCAGAGCACGCGCGACACTCAACCCGTCGGTTCGACTCAAGCCGACGCTCTTCTGCTCCGCAGACCTCGGTGTCTTCATGATTTCGCTCCTGGGTTAGGGGGCGGTTAGTTGATTTGGGAAACGTAGTTTAGCGCCGCGTGAGCCGTCGAGCCGAAGTTCGGATTAATGCGGGAACGTCGGGGGTCGGGGCGCCTACAAAAGTTAGCCCCGGGTGTCGTTTGCTGGTATACACAGCCCGATCCGATTCGTGGGCGCATACTGCAATCCCCGCGCTGCGAAGACCGACTTCGGGATTGCCGTCGGCGGCTGGTGTGAGGGCTAGAGTGGCGAGGATAGCGAGCAGGATTTTCTTCATGGTCTCTTCCTATTTGCAGGTCACGGCAACGCTATTGCCGCTCATGCGGCAGTACGGCAGAGGCTTCGGTCCTGGGAACTCAGCCTCCGCGCATAGGCTGGTCATGGCATCGGTCGGGTCGAGAGATACGGTGGCTTTTAGGGGGAGCGTGGCGTTCGGGTCGGCGAAGTCACCGGACTTGCCTTTGACGATCACCAGAACCTCGTTGGCCTTCTTGGGGTTCCACTTGAGAATGACCTTGGGCAGCATCCCATCCACGGGAGTCTTGGTAATGTACTGGAACTTCTTGCCGTTGGGCGTCGGGATCCAACCGCTGCGGGCAATCGGGTCATAGAGCCCAGAGGGGATATCGAGGTCGACGAGGACATTGGCATTGGCATCTTGCACGATCAACCGGAAACCTTGGTTCTGTGGGCTGATCGATACCGCATCATCGAAGATCAGCTTGGCTTTATACTTCAACTTATCGTCGCCGGCCGCGGTCGCGAAGTTGGTGGCCTTGAGCAGCGGCTTATAGGCCTTAATACCGCCCGTGCAGGGGTCGCAGGCGTCGCCCAGACCGTCTTCGTCGGTGTCTGCTTGGGACGGGTCAGGATCATCGGGGCAGATGTCGTAGGCGTCGCAGGTGCCGTCGGTGTCCGTGTCGGGAAGACGTTCATCGGCGGGGCAGGTGGAGCTTGTGCCGTCGCAGACTTCTTCGATGTCACAGATGTCTGCGGCTGGGCCGCAGACTGTATCCGCAGGCTCGATTTCGCAGGTCGAGGAGCAGCAGTCGCCGTCGATGGTGTTTCCGTCGTCACACTGCTCGCCATCGTCAATTGTGGAGTTTCCACAAAACTGCTGCGCTACCTTTGCGACAAAAGCATCGCCGCCGCCATTGTAGGCGCTGATGGGGCTGCCCCAGCTAGCACGGGTTCCGCCAGCCACAAAGATGGAGTCGTTTGCGCCAAGCGCAACATCATGGCCCGCCTGATCTTCGTCTCCGCCCAGGAAGATACTCCATACCTGCTCGCCTGAAGTATCGAGCTTTACGATGAACGCGTCAGGGCTGCCGGAAAACGTAGATTCGGCTTCTTGCCAACCGTCGCCGCTGGCCCCAGTGATGTACGTAAATCCGCCGTCATCGATTTCGGCGGCCCTTGCGATGTCGCTACCCGTTCCCCCGATGAAAGTATGCCACAGGATTTCGCCCGATGAATCGAGTTTAACGGCGAAGCCGTCTCGTCCACCTGCATTGGCCCGGACGGGGTTGCCCCAGTGGGCATTGCTGTGGCCCGTAATGAGAGCGTTACCGCCTTCGTCGACCGCGATGCCGGCTCCGTAATCGTAATCATCGCCGCCCAAGAATGTGCTCCAGATGAGGTTTCCTGAGGAGTCAAGCAGCGCAGTAAACGCATCGGTGTCGCCGGAGTGTGGACGTACGGGGCCGCCCCACGAGGAACTGCTGTTGCCGAGGAGGTAAAGATTGCCATTCGTGTCGATGGCGATGTCAGTCCCGCAATCGTCCCCCTGGCCACCCAGAAACGTGTTCCAGATTAGTTCACCGTCGGAATTCAGCTTCGCTGCAAATCGATCTCGACTGGCTGAGTAAGCCCTGATCGGATTTCCCCAGCTGTCGCCGCTGCAGCCCCCGAAATAAATGTTGCCAGCAGGATCGACTTCAATTCCATCACTTTCGCTACCGCCCGATGAGGGTGCCAGAAAGGTGCTCCAAGCCAAATTACCGGACTGGTCGAGTTTTGCCGCAAACGCATTGGGGGCGTTGCTGAATGCCCGCAATGGATTTCCCCAGACGCCATAGCTATGGCCCGCAACGAGAACGCCTCCTTCCGCGTCGATGGTAAGCTTTGTGCCCCAGTCGTTCTCCGGACCGCCAAGAAAGGTGTGCCACAGCAGATTGCCGGCCGGGTTTAGTTTGGCTGCGAAGCGGTCCACGTTGCCAGAGTGCTCGCGTACTGGGGCGCCCCAGCCGGCATCACTCTGTCCCCCCACGAAAACATAACCACCCGAATCGATGACTATGGTGTTGGCAACATCATACCCGTTTCCCCCGAGGAAGGAGTTCCACGTAAGCGTTGGATCGATTACCAGCGGCAGGTCCTCGCGATACTCGCCGACGACAAAGCCAACAGGCCCATCCGTCACTGCCGCGAACGCCACCTCGACCGGCTCTCGCCTGCCATCAACCACCTGCCACGCAATCGGCGCGCTCTCAGTAATCGTTCCTGTGTCGAATCCGATCTGCAGTTCGCCGCGTTCGGTTAGCCGTACCGGTCGGTTGTAGGCAAGTCGTATCGAACCCGGATCGGTCCCCGGCGCCACGGTCCAAGTACTCCGCGCGATGCCGCCGTCCGGTGCGTCATAGACGAGATCGACACCCGGCCAGATGTCTTTGTACGAGACCTTCTCAAGCGCCGGGGCCTGCTCACTGGGCGACGCGGTCCCCTGCTCGGCACCCGAGGCGATCGGCTCAGAACCCGCAGACCCTTCGAACCGCACCCGCAGCGCGTAGGTCCCGTTCGAGGTGAAGTAGCCATTCGAATCAAAACCGAGGACATGCCCACCGGAGGTAAACTTTTTCAGCGCATCGCCTTCAGGGATGGCCGCAAGCGCCGGCGATGCAAAAGCGAGGGTCAGGATGGCTGCGGGCAGGAGTCTGGAGCGCATGCCGGTACCGTAGCCCCGCGGCTGCTCGGCGGTCAATACGAGTGCAGAAAACCCCCAGAAACCCGGCCATGCCTGCGGAAACCTACTCCATGGTCGCAGCCACGCTGCTCGAACCGCGACAGAGGCTGTGCCAGAGGCGAGTCAGTCGCTGGTTGCATTGCGGAGAATCTCCGCTTTAAGCGCATCGAACTCCGACTGGGTGATCGCCCCCCGCTCCTTAAGATTTGCAAGGTCCAGAAGCCGTTCTTCGGGGGGCTTGTTGGCCGTGGGTGCCGCAGGGTCGAGGGGAAGAGGCGTGCCCGGTTCGACGCACTCGTACTCCACGGAGACCTCCGAGTTCGAATTGGTACCTAGTCCCCAGCCTCGACCTAGCCCACTCTGTTCTCGATCAATCATACGGGCTTCCAAGCCCTGACTTTCACACTCGCTTTGTGCCCAGGCAATTGCCCATTCCGCGGCTTCCATTGCGGTATTTCCAGTCTGACTAACCATGTATCGGTTGGGTCCCACCTGTACGGGGCGAGCGCAGCCAAACACCAACATGCAGCTGGCGAGAATCAGGAATCCTCTCGAAATAAAACCGCTCTCGAGAACTTGATACGATCGAGATACCTTTAGACAACCCATGCCGGTACCGTAGCCCTGCGGCTGCTCTGCGGTCAATATAGGTGCCAAAAAGGCACAGAAACCAAGGCAGGATGATCCTGTATGAACCCACCGCCCACACGCCCATCTGCGCCGCAGTCCGATTGCCTTCCACCCCCAACCTGTGGCATCACGCTGGCTGGAAAGAACAACAAGCGCACAGCTGAGAAATCGCCGGAAGGCCTGGACTACCAGTGGTCGATGGTCTGCGGCCCCGACCGCTCGTATCTGTGGATCCTGAGCCGCACGCCGACCATGGCGCCCGCGACGTGGAAGATGCTCACCGACAAGGCCCGGTCGCTCGGCTTTGATGTGGACGCGCTGGTGATGGGGCAGGACGTGGCGGGCTAGGGCAAGTATTCTCAGGCGCCTTCCTGTCGTCCTTGCTTTCCAAGTTTTTTCGATTTCGGGGAGCGGTGGAGGGACGGGGCAAGTTGCAGGAGAACGCAGAGGGCGAGGGCACTCAGAACTACGATACTAGCGGTCTTCCAAACCGCGTAGGGGAAGAGTTTTACGGAATAAGAATGTTTGGGGAGGATCCAACTATCATCCTGAAAAATCCACCAATGCAGCGTTTCAAACATGTGCCGCCATGCAAGACTTTCTCAGGTCGCCAGTCCACCGCCGAGGAGGACGAGGTAAAGAAAAGAAAAATTCCAATGGATCGGGCGTTTCCCCACCCATCTCCACAGCGAGAGAAATAGAATGCCGAGAGCAGCGGGGAAGATCAGTCCCTGGACCATTTCTCTTACATCCTCAAAGTGATCTATTT
>JAQWJE010000016.1 GCA_029248525.1 Candidatus Binatia bacterium | reverse complement strand
CCCTGCCATACTTCGTTCAGCCCCAATCAGACGGGCAGGAGGAAACGCCAATGACCATCGACAAAACGACAGGACAGACAGAGGAGACAACCACGAACACGACCGAAAATACGAAGACGACCGCCATGAACGCGGCCCATTGGGCCCAGATGCTCGGCGACTGCACGCTGGGTGAAACCCTCGCACTGGAAGGATTGCAGATCTTCCCCCTGCACCGCGCGCCAGCCAAACCGGACAACCTCGACAGCGAGGCCGGGACTGGCAATGGCGAAAACGGGTCGGCGCACACAGCGCAGGAAAAGGCCTACACCCTCGCCGATGACCTGCTCGCGAAAAAGCAGGCCGAGATCCGCGAAGTCGATCAAGACGGCGTCGTCTCGGACCTGATCTTCGATAACCAGGCCGACAAGCATGCTCTGCTGCTCGACGGCATCGAGCTCCGCGGGTGCAAACAGAACCGCATGGTGAACACCACGATCCTGGCCACCGCCGGCGAAAAGACCACCGTCGACGTCAGCTGCGTGGAGGCCGGGCGCTGGCAGCATCAGGGAGAGACGTTCTCTCATAGCGGTCGCACCGTGGGTGCCACGCTGCGCAATCGCAAGGCCCATATGGTGCATGCCGCCCCGAGCGAACCCGAATTGCGCGACGCGCCCGACTTGGCCGATGGCCCCGACGGCTTCACAACCGAACACCGCTCGGATGTGCCGGGCGGGACGGCCGCATCCGAACAGGCTTCGCGCGAGCAAACCGAGGCCGAGCGCCTGACTCGACATTACGACCGTCGTGCGCGGCACAGGCGCACCGGGTCTCCGCGGGAATTCATGCATCAGGAACCTGGGCGCGCCCGAACCAACCAGGCGGCGGTCTGGAATGAAGTCGACCAATACATCCAGAGCCATGGTGCCCAATCGGCAACCTCCGCACTGGATGATGTTTACGAGTCGGTGGCCCGAGAGGACGCCGATGCCGGCAAGCGGTCCGGCGAGCGTGCCGGAGAGCGTGCCACGGCACGAGCAGCCGCACAGGAAAAGGTCGAAGTCCGCCTTCAGGAAATGGAGGCCAGCGGGGCGATCGTGGCACTGGGCAACCGGATCATCGGTCTCGACCTCTTTGCCGACAGCGCGACCTTTGGCGGTTTCTGGAAAAGCGTGGCCGATGGCTACGCGCTCGATGCGCGGAGTCATGCCCGGAGTCAGGCACGGAGCCGGCAACAAAGTGAGGCACAAGACCGGAGCCCCGAGCAAAAGCAGCAAGCCGACAATGCCTCGGAACCCGATTCTACCGAGGCCGATTCGTCAGAGGCCACCGTCTCGCGCGAACAGGTCGAGGCCTGGACCTCGTTTCTCAAGACCGGAATCGAGCTCGCACCGCGCGAGCTCGCCGGAGCCGGTGAGCATTTCAGTCTGCAGGGCCCGGGCGTGGCCGGCGGTCTCGTTCTCCTCGAAGGCGAACTTGTCCATGCGGCCCTCTTTCCGGCCCTGAGCTAGTCCCGGGCGGAGGCAGCCATGGCTGCGTCCGCTGACACGTTCCACCCACAAAGCACACGCCCTCTTCGAACTTCCTCGACCTGAACAACCAAACCCGACCCACGCCGAAATCCTTCCGAGGGCGCCATCCTCGCCTGCGGGCCTCGATCCTTCTCGAGGCCCGCACCGCGGGAGAAAAGCCCCTGACGCACAGGACTGCGAAGCCCCCCGGGTGCCGAAAGTCCTTGTCTTTACGAGCAAACAAAAGCATCCCCAAGTTCCATCCCTCATCGATTCTTGCTACTTCCGTCGCGGGGCGGCGCACTACGGCCGCCCCAGGCACCTTGCCACGGGGCAATGATGTCGCGGCAAAGAAACCAAGAATCGCCGCACTGATGGGGAGGATTGAGGATGAAAACGTTTGGAACCATGGCAATCGCAGCGCTGGCCGCATTCCTGATGCCGGCCACCACAGCACACGCCGATGGCATCGGTGGCTATATCGAATACTCGGGCTACGCGGACACCGTCGACTTTGCTGGCGCGGGGAAGCTGGACCAAAACGGCAATAGCATCGGCGTTGGCGTGACCTACTCGACCAACCCGCAGGGCGATCATCTCTTCAACTACCGCCTCGATGCAGGTTACGCTCATACATGGGATGAGGTCGGTGCGTCGGGGACCAACAACTGGAACGGCTTTTCCATGAACAATGCCTTCGGGTTCCGCGTGTTCCAGGATAGCAGCACCCGTGTCTGGATCGGCCCCGCGGTCGGCCTCGGTTTCGATGCGCTCGCCGATTCAGGCCCTGGTCCCGACATCTACACTTTCAGCATCGGCGGCGGCCCGCAGATCGGTGTAAACCTCGCTACCAGCGAGAGCCTGACGGTTGCCTTCACTGCTGGCTACCAATACCGTTACCGCCACGTGTGGAACACCGACTTGGATTTTGACGATGGAGCCGACGGCCATGGGAGCCATTGGCTTGCCAACGTTGCCGTGATGTTCAACACCGGCTCCTGAGCCGCGAGACGCGACTCGATCGTCCGACCCCGAGCGCGAATGGTGCTCGGGACAACGACGATTCATGCGAAAAAAGAGGAGACTGTCTCACGACAGTCTCCTCTTTGCGTTTGCGCCCGGAGCCTCAGCCCTCGACAACCACCTCGGTGGGAATGATCTGCTGCGCATCCAGAGCAACGATATCCCCACCGATGCTGGCGACCCCATCGATCGGCGTCTCGACCGCACCGCCAGTGATTCGGTAGCGCACGTCGCCCGGCTCGACGACAAATTGCATCTGGCGATCGTAGAGACCGAGCTGTGAGCGATCGAGTTGAAAGCGGACCCGAACCGAGGCGCCCGCGGCGAGCGCGATGCGGGCAAAGCCCGCGAGCTGACAAACCGGTCGCGTGACAGACGCAACGAGGTCCTGAATCTCCAGGCGCAGCACCTCGACGCCGTCGCGGTCGCCCACGTTCTGCAACGTGCAATCGATCGCGAGAATACAGTCATCCGCCGTCGTCCCCGCGCACACCTCGGCGTCCGTGCAACGGAACTGCGTGTAGCTCAGCCCATGACCAAAGGGATAGAGCGCCTCGGATGGCGCATCGATATAGTCGGGCTCAAAGTTGCCCATCGCCGAGCCCGCGTCCCATTTCAGTCCACTATGCAGGGGAATCTGGCCTGCGTGATGCAGCATGCTCACCGGCAAGCGACCGCTGGCATCGACCACGCCGCTCAGCACGTCCGCGATCCCGTGGCCGCCCTCCTCGCCCGGGAGAAAGGCTGCGACCAGGGCGCCGGCGCGGCCGGCAATCTCGGGGACCGCAAAAATGCGACCGCCGACGAGCACGACCACCGTCGGCGTCCCCGTTGCCAGTACCGCGGCGACCAATTCCTGCTGGGCGCCCGTCAGTTCGAGATGGGCGGCGTCACGGAACTCGCCGCTGGTGCACCCCGGCACCAGACCCGAGCGGCCCCCGACAAAGACCACGGCCACCTCGGCTGCGGCCGCGGCCTCCACGGCGGCGGGGATCTCGCGCTCATCCGGGTTTGATACGCCACAACCGCGGATGTGGGTCAGGGTCGCGTCGGGGAAGGCCTCCCGCAAACCGGCCAGCGGCGTCACGATCGGTGGGAAAAACGGCCCCGCGGCAAAAGCCTGCTCGTCCGGCCGCGGCAGGATCGCGCCCGCATCCTCTTCGCTGGGGCGATAGATAATCTCGAGATGTGCCGGGTAATGATAGTCGCCCTCCAGCAATCGCTCATCATCGGCGGCAGGGCCGATCACGGCAATCCGCTTGAGATCCGCGCGTAGCGGCAAGGTGCCGTCGTTTTCCAGCAAAACCACGGATTGTGCCGCAAGCTTGCGGGACAGACCGCGCGCCTGCGGCGTCTGGTAGGAAGCCGCAGCGATTTCCTCCTCGACAAAAGGGTTCTCGAAAAGGCCCAGAGCAAACTTCAGATCCAGAACGCGCGCGACCGAACGGTCCACCACCGATTCAGCCAGCGCACCCGTCTCCACAAGTTGCTCGACTTCCGCGTAGCAATCGGTCGACGGCAGCTCGCAATCGAGCCCCGCCTCGAGCGCCATCAAGGCCGCGTCCGATTTGGTCCCTGCCACCCGGTGGGCCGTGATCAACTGATTGGTCGTGAAATAGTCCGCAACCACCAAGCCCCCGAAGCCCAATTCGCGGCGCAATAGATCATCCAGAATCTCGGCAGACCCGCCGCAAGGCAGACCGTCAACTTCGTTGTACGCATTCATCATGCAGCGCAGATCCGCTTCCTGAATCGCGGCGAGAAACGGGCGCGCATAGACTTCGCGCAGATCGCGCGAGCCGACATGTGCCGGCTTGTGATTATGCCCCCCCTCCGAGATGCCGTAACCGATAAAATGCTTGCCGGTGGCCGCGACCCCATGGCACAGATCGTCGCCCTGCAGACCGCGCACATACGCCACTCCCATGCGAGCGGCCAGATAGGGATCCTCGCCATAGGTTTCCTCCACCCGCCCCCAGCGCGGGTCGCGGGCAACGTCCAGCACCGGCGACAGGCTGAGTCGGGCGCCAACGGCCACCATTTGCTGGCGGATCAAGTCGGCGCCCTGCCCGACCAGATCCGGATTCCAGGTTGCGGCCAAACCGATCCCCTGGGGCAACTGGTCGGCATCTCTTGCGGTAAACCCACCGACGCTCTCTTCATGAACGATCGCCGGAATGCCCAGGCGCGTTTCGTCGAGCAGAAACCGCTGGATCCGGTTCATGAAGGCTGCGTTCTCCCGCGGACGCAGCCCGGTGGCGGCCGCAATGCGCGTGACCTGCCCGGCACCATCGGCCATCATGGTGCGTGCACGCTCCTCCGAGAACGCCTCGTCCTCGACAAGGAAAACCGACCACGTACAACCGATCTGGGCTACTTTCTCGGCCAAGGTCATCCGCCCGAGAAGATCGGCCACCCGGGCCTCTCGTGGCAAAGTCGCATCTCGATAAGGGGCCTCACGCAGAGAAACATCCATGGCCTTCTCTTAGCGGGCCTGCTGGCAACTGCGCCAGCCGAACCGAACTGAACCGACCATAAATCCCATGGTCCACCACCGGGACGCCCGAGGCCGGACCACCGCCTGCAGTCGGGCCTTCCTCCCGGCCGGGATTCCCGGCAGCGTCCGCACCCAGTGGCGCGAAGGACATCCGTTCAGGCTGCGCAGAAACTTGCGCAAACAACGGTCAGGCTCTCCGAGCTCTCATAGATCGGCATGCGCATTCTCTTGGAAAAACCCACGCTGAACTCTCGAAGAATCCCCCTTCACGCCAAGCGGCCCCAAAAAGACAGCAAAAGGCACAGCCCTTGCATGCTCCACAGAGCGGACCATGGAGAGCGCGGTTCGATTCCGAAGCCAGGAGGCTCGATAATGTTGAAGGCATCTCATTTCAAAATTGCGCGCAGGCGTTGGACCGATCCAGCCGGTCTCGCGATCGACCTTGTCTTCAGCGCGACAGCATTGGTCGGGGCCCTGCTTTGGGCGTGCAGCTAGGCGGTCAGGCGCGGTGGCCTCGAGCCTCATCCTGCAGGATCTCGATCAGGCCGGGCAATTCATCCCGACCGATCAGGACACAACGCCGCGGTAACCGTTCCGCCTGTGCTCGGGCCGCTTTCGTATAACCCGATTGGGTGACGACCGCGGCAAGATCACAGCTGTGGTAATCGGCTCCTGCGTGCACTTCCTGCACGGCGGCATTGCCCACATTGCGCTCGTATCGCTTGGCTTGAATCCCGATCCGAACGCCGCGGTAGGTCGCCAGAACGTCGACGCCGAAGTCTTCCGCGACGGGCCGGTCCTCAATATGAAAGCCTGCCTGGGCCAGCAGAACCTGAATCCATCGCTCGAAGTCCGCGCCGCTCAACCGGTCGAGATCCCTCAACTGCAGGCGCAGAAACCGGCGGCGATACCGGTGCGATCGGTACAGGCATAGGACCAACAAGGCGCCGAGCACCAGCAGGAAGAATCCTGGCGAGTTTTCGGAAAAAAACACCGCCAGCGCGAGCCCGCCAAGGGCAATCGCCAGCAAAAACCCCGAGAGAACCGACCGTAAAACCACCATCGGGGGCCGTCGTCCCGGTCTCCACCAACGCCGCCTCATCGCTCCTCATGGAATCGCGACTGCCCGGTTGGGTCAACCCGCCCGCCCCGCAAAACGCCCGCATACCGGCACCGCAGGCGCGAAGCTCATAGACTTCGCCACCGGCTCTTGCATCTGATCGCGAACCAGCGCAGGAAAAGAGATATGTTTGACCCAAACGAAGACCCCTCGGGCGAAGCCTGGGATGAATCGATCCCCGTCCTCTCACCACCACCGGAGGTCGCGCGCGGGAAGGATTCGTGCCTGCTGGTCATCGCCCTGACCACCGCGCTGCTGGGGTTGGCCACCCACGCGTTTGCCGGCAGTTCGGAGGAGACAAATTCGCCCGTGGGTGCAGCCGGCGACCTTGCCGTGGCTGCTTCGGCGCCGCAGGCCGTGACCACCGCAAAGCCGACGACAGCCACATCCACGGGAACAACGACGGAAACCACCGCGACAACCCCACGCGCATTGACCGCCGCCGAGAGCCGCGAGCTTGCCGAGGCGACCTATATCTATCTATCGAGCACCCGGAAGGATGGTTCGCTGAGCAAACCGGCCGAGATCTGGTTTGAGGTCATCGATGGCGCGATCTACGTCGGCACCCGCCCCGACTCGTGGCGGGCGAAGCGTTTGGGATGGGGACGCGATGGCGCCAAGATCTGGATTGGCAAACGCGACGGACCGTCCCTGCGCGCCACCGGCGCTTTTGTGGAGGACCCTGCCCTCTACCAGCGATTCTGCGACGGTCTGGCAGCCAAATATCCCAAAAGTTGGCCGCGCTTTGAAAAAGGATTCCGCGAGGGACTGCCGGACGGTTCGCGTGTCCTGATCCGTTATACTCCAATGGGATCCAAAACTTCCTGAGAGCCTCGCTGGAGCGCTATCCGTCACGACGGCAATCGCCGCTCTCGACTCATCCCGCGGAGTCGCGCGAGGCCACGCCGTGTCGCGCGCGACCGCGCGATGCCACCCAAGTCCACGCCCGACCACCTGAGTCCAGCGGACACCACCCGGAACCACCTGAGGCCAGAAAGAGCTACCTGCAGCGATCTGGGGCAAATAGGCACCACGAGACCCCAAAAAAGCCCTTGAATTCCGGGCCGGCAGAAATTCTTCTCGCAACCAGATGGAACCAGTGAGACGCTTGGCCGCAGCACGGACCTTGCTTCTGCTTGCACCGACGCCTCCTCCGTGGACAAGGAACCCAAACCTGCCTTGCAGAAAATTTCAGGAGTTGTCGGATGAAAAATCGGATCTGGATCTCGTTATTGGTTCTTGGCGCCATCGTGGCCTCAGCACCACGGGCTGCCGCCGCTCCCGGTAAATCGCTTCCGGTAGAGGCCTATGCGCAGGACGGCTATCTGCGCGGCCCGGCGCTTTCGCCCAGCGGCCGCTATATCGCCGGCGTGGTCCATCATGAGGGACAGAATCTGGTGCTGGTCTGGGATCTGGAAACTGACAAGCGAGCACCGATCGCACGACTCGATTCGACCAAGCAATACCTTCATGGAGTGCAGTGGGCGAATGAAGACAGAATCCTTGCGACTGTCAGTTGGCCCAACAACTACACCTACATCGATGGCAGCGTTGGCCGCAGGAATTGGATGATCGGGATGGACCGCAACGGTGACAACCAGCGCCTCTTCGGCAAAAACTGGTAAGGACGCCCGAACAATCACCCCCTTGGGCTTCAGCTTCGACAAGAATATCGTCTACGTCAGCAAGCGAAGTCCGTCCGGCACCGCCGGGGTATATGAGTTCGATATTTCGGCCAAGAAGTTGGGGAAACTGGTCTATTCGCACCCCAAATATGACGTCCACAGCTTGATCTTCGATAAAAAGCGAAAAGTGCTGGAGGGAGTCTATTGGCTGGGCGACACCTACAATATTCATTTCCTGGACAAGCAGTCCCAAAGGGAATTCGATGCGATTCGCAAGGCATTGGGCGGAGGTAATATCTTCGAGACCAGCCGAAGCCTCGACGAAAAACGTAAGCTTTACTACGTCGACGGTCCCGAGCAGACCCCGCGGATCTATCTCTACGACCGACCCACGAAAAATATTCGGGAGCTTTACAGCAAGCTGCCGATGATCCGAGATGGTTCTATCGCCAGGGTCCGCAAGATCAATTTCAAGACGCGCGATGGCTACCCGCTCGAAGGTTATCTGACCCTGCCCAAAAATGGGCCGGCCAAGAACCTCCCGACCATCATCTACCCTCATGGCGGCCCTTGGGCCCGCGACTCGCAACATTTCGATCGGACAACTCAATTTCTTGCGGACAATGGCTTTGCCGTGTTGCAGATCAATTTCCGAGGCTCGGAGGGCCTCGGAGAAGAACATATGAAGGCAGGCTATCGTCAGGTCGGCGACCGGATTCAGGACGACATCACCGACGGCACACGCTGGATCATCGAGCAGGGAATCGCCGATCCCGAAAGAGTCGCAATCTATGGCGCGAGCCACGGTGGATACGCGTCCCTGATGGGTCTCGCAAAACATCCTGAACTTTACCGGTGCGGTGCCCCTTTGGCACCAGTCACCGACATGTACGACATGGTAAACCGCCAGCGCTGGCTCATCTATGGCGCCGCCAACAAGCTCGCTTGGGGAGATCTGCGGGTCGAGGGCGAAGCGGAACGCCTGCGGCAAAATTCACCGATCAATCTGGTCGCGAAGATCGAAGATCCGGTCCTTCTGGCTCATGGCCGCCACGATGGCATCGTTCCCCACAAGCATAGCGTCCGCATGCAGGACGCGTTGGAGGATGCTGAAAAAAAGAGCGAGATCGTCCTCTACGAGGATTGGCATGGGTTCATCCACCAGCCCAATCGTATCGACTTCTACACACGCCTGCGGGACTTCCTGCAGACCTGTACCGCGTAAACCGCCTGATATCGTCGCGCACCGCAGGGAGGTGTGCGTGCGGGATCCGCGGGAGCAGGTGACCCGCGGAAACCTTCTGGCCCGCGGCGCGGGTGCTGAGTTGAGACAAATTCGGCACCGGTGATAAGGTCGCCGGGTGAGCGCATCCGAATCAGATCCGGTACGAGCAGCGGTTCTGCGAGCCGCGCGCGAGTTCAATGCCGGCAACTACTTTGAAGCCCACGAGGAAATCGAGGAGGTTCTCGACGATACGCCCGATGAGCTCTGGGACCTCCACCTCGGCCTGATCCGCGTCGCTGTCGGCTATCATAAGACCTCGCAACGTCTCGATTCCGGGGCGGCTCGTATGCTGCGGCGCGGGCTCGAGACCATGGAGGCCTATCCCGAGGTGGCCGGCGGCATTCACCTCACGCCCCTGCGGGCGCGCGCGATCCGCGACATCGCTCTGCTGGAGAAGGGCCGGGGCGGTGAGGTCGACCTGGCGAAATCCCCGCCACGGCTCCAACCCATGCCCCGGCAGCGAAAATCCTCCGGCTCCTGAGAATTCCCGCTCAGCGGGCCGATCGGTGGTTCCAATGGGTCCATACCGAATGCCCATCTATTGCGGGCACAACCACCGACAAGCTATCGTTCTCCCCGTGTCTGCTGTTGATCTCTCGAACCCGGAGGCCTTTGTCGCCGGCGTCCCGCACGAACACTTCCGCCAATTGCGCGAAAATGACCCCGTGCATTGGCAACCGGAATGCCCTCTCCCCGGAGTGCCGCAGGGTGCGGGCTACTGGACGTTGACCCGCTACGAAGACGTCGCGTTTGTTTCCAAAAACGCCGATATCTTCTCGTCCGAGACCGGCACCAGCATCATGTCGGATATGCACCCGCGCGACCGGGCCAATATGCAGCAGCAGATGATCAATATGGACCCGCCCTCGCATACCGAATTGCGCAAGTTGATGAGCCCGCATTTCAAGCCGCGCACGGTCGCCCAAACCGAGGAACATACCCGTAAGATCGTCCACGACACGCTCGGCAAGTTGGTCGGAGAAACCGAAATCGATTTCGTGGACGGTTTCTCAGCGCCGATCTCGCTACGAGCCCTGACGGCCTTTCTGGGCGTCCCCGACAAGGACTCGGGTAAATTCTATCGCTGGACCAACAACCTGATCGGATCTTCCGACCCCGGCGTGAGCAATAACTTCTGGGCGCGATTCTCGGTGCTGGAGCTTTTTTTCTATGCTGCCCGCCTCGCCCGCAAAAAACGTCGCCACCCGACCGACGATATCTGGTCGAGTCTGGTCAACGGTAACCTGCGCGACCAGCCGCTCAGCCGACTCAAGCTGGGCATGAACTTCTTCCTGCTGTTGATCGCCGGCAACGAGACCACCCGCAATGCCCTCAGCGGCGGCATGCAGGCCCTCTGCGAGCACCCCGAACAACGCGAACTGCTGCAAAACGACCTCTCGCTCCTGCCCGGCGCAATCGAGGAGATGCTGCGCTTCTCGACCCCCGTCATGCAGTTCCGGCGCACCGCGATGCAGGACACCAAGATCGGCGATCAGGAAATCCGCCGCGGCGACAAGGTCGTGATGTACTACGGCGCGGCCAACCGCGATCCCGAGATCTTCCCCGACCCCGACCGTTTCGACATCACCCGCGACAGCCAGCATCTGGCCTTCGGTACCGGCACGCATTTCTGCGCCGGCAGTCATATGGCACGACTCGAGATGCGTGTTGCCCTCGAAGAACTGCTGACCCGTTACCCGAGTCTGCAGCTTGCGGGTCCGGTCGAGCGCCTGCGCTCGAACTTCATCAACGGCATCAAGCGGATGCCCGTGGCCCTGAACGCGGCCCGTACCCACTGATCCATTTTACCGGAGAGCACCATGCCCCTTGATCCCCGACACCCGGTCATCGCCGGCGCAGCCCAATACGTCCAGCGCCTCGACGACCCGCACGATGCCCTCGACCCACTCGGCATGATGGAAAGAGCCCTGCGCGCCGCAGCCGACGACGCCGGCGCCCCCGACCTTCTCGCAGCGATCGATAAAATCTATCTGCCACGCGGCACCTGGCGCTATGGTGATCCGGGTAAAGTATTGGCCGACCGTATTGGTGCCGACAACCCGCGCACCTCGATCGGCATTATCAGCGGCCATATCGTGCAGATCATGATCGACCGCGCCTGCCAGGAGATCGCCGACGGCAAGCACGATGTGATCGCAATCGTCGGCGGCGAAAGCGAGTACAGCAAGCGCAAGCTGCGTAAACTCGATCCCGGCGCGCTCTGGGAAGAATCCGATGCCGGAGAACCCCACGAGAACCTCGGCAGTTACGGCTCACAGCCGATTTTGACAAGCGAGAGGAACGCCGGCGCGTTGATCCCGTCAGCCACCTTTGCCCTGTGCGAAACCTCGCTGCGCCATGCCCGCGGCGAAGCCCCCGGGGAGCACCGTCGTCGCATCGCGGAAATCTCCGCCCGATTGAGCCGCGTGGCCACCGGCAACCCGTCGGCCTGGATCCAACGCCCGGTCGATGCCGAAGAAATCCGCGTCGAGACCGCACAAAATCGGATGGTGAACTATCCCTACACCAAGCTGATGACCTCCAACATTGCGGTCGACCAAAGCGCGGCCCTGATTCTTTGTTCCACGCAAGCTGCCCAACGCTTCGGCATTCCCGACGACAAGCGCGTCTATCTGCGCGAAGCGGTCGAAATGAACCATGTCGCCTACCTCTCGGCACGCGAGAAGTTGCATGATCACCCCGGCATGACCATGGCCGCGCAACGACTGCTCGAGATCTCCGAGGTCGACGCAGGCAACCTGAGCCAGATCGAACTCTACTCCTGCTTCCCGTTTGCCGTGCAGGCCAGTGCTGCAGCCCTCGGCATCGACGAGACACGCCCGCTGACCGTCACCGGCGGGTTGACCTTCTCTGGTGGCCCCTTCGGCAGTTATGTCGTGCACGCGATGGCAAGGATGGTCGAATTGCTGCGCACGACCCCCGGCGAGGTCGGCCTGGTGGGTTCGGTCGGGGGCACCTTCCAGAAATTCGCCTATGCCACCTACAGCACCGAACCGGGGGCCACGACGACCCCGCGGATCGAGAACGTCAGCGAGGACTTTGCCCGCCTGCCCGAGCGCGCGTGGCATGAGAACTACCAGGGTCAGGCCGTCACCGAGAGCTACACCGTCCACGCCGAAGCCAGCGGACCGACCCGGGCGACATTTGCCTGCCTGACCGATGCCGGCGAGCGCGTCTGGGCGTCGAGCGAGGACCCGGACCTGCTCGCCGCCATTCTGCGCGACGAAGAATTCTGCGGCCTCCCGGCAAGCATCGCCGAGGGCCGGCTGACGCTACTGTAGGTCGGGCAAGGACTCGGTACCCGCGATGCGCCTTTTCGTTTACGGATCCTTGATGCAGGGACAATCAGCGGCCTGGCGTTTGGCCGAGGCCCGACGAATCGGGCCGGCCCGAACTGTCGACGGCTTTGCCCTTTTCGATCTGGGAGAATTTCCGGGCATGCAGAGGGCCGCGCAAGGTACGGTGTACGGCGAAATCTACGAGATCCCGGCGGAACTCCTACCGGCACTCGACGCTTACGAAGACTATCCGACCCTCTTTTCCCGCGAAGCTATCGGCCTGCTCGATCAGGGTCAGGCGCTCGCCTATTTGTTCCGGGGAAAGACGACACCCGACGAACGCCTTGGCGATGGCCGCTGGGGTCCCGCCTGACCTGAGGGACCGCGACCGGTGTCCCACGGGGTTGACGGCCTTTGAGCGGTGGGGTTAGCCGAGGGAAGCCGAACAAGGAGTACAAAATGTCGATTCCCGCTGAAGCCCTGCAATTACGTTCCCTCCTGCGCGAGGATGCCCAACTAGAACTGTCGCTCCAGATGGCACCCGTGCCGGAACCCGATGCGGATCACGTTCTGGTGCGCATGGAAGCAACACCTATCAATCCATCCGATCTCGGTCTGCTCTTCGGCATGGCCGATATGACGCAAGCCGAGTATGGCGGCACGGCCGACGCACCGGTTGTGACCGCCCCCGTGGGCCGCGGCGCGATGGCCATGCAAAAGGCACGACTGGGTCAGTCCCTGCCGGTGGGCAACGAAGGTGCGGGCGTTGTGGTCGCTGCAGCAAGCTCGGACGCGGCACAGGCCCTGATGGGCAAGACCGTCAGCGTCGTCGGCGGGGAGATGTACTCGCAATACCGGGTGGTGCCCGCATTCATGTGCCTGCTGCTCAACGAAGGGACCACCCCGCGACAGGGTGCCTCGTGTTTTGTGAACCCTCTGACCGCGCTCGGCATGGTCGAGACGATGAAAGACGAGGGCCATAGCGCGTTGGTCCATACGGCAGCGGCCTCCAATTTGGGCCAGATGCTCAACAAGATTTGTCTGGCCGACGGCGTGGAGCTTGTGAATATTGTGCGCAAAACCGAGCAGGAAGATATCCTGCGCGAAATCGGTGCGAAATATATCTGCAATTCATCCGACGAGAATTTTCGAAAAAATCTGGTCGAGGCACTCGCAACGACAAACGCCACTCTGGCCTTCGATGCCACCGGCGGAGGCGAACTCGCCGGCGACATTCTCGGCGCCATGGAAGCCGCCGCCAACCAGAACGCAACCGAATTCAGCGGCTACGGATCCACCGTACACAAGCAGGTCTATATCTACGGCGGCCTGGACCGATCGCCCACCACACTCAACCGCAACTTCGGCATGGCCTGGGGCCTCGGCGGCTGGCTCCTGACACCGTTCCTCGGAAAAATCGGCATCGAAGCGATGCAGAAACTCCAGCAACGCGTCGCCGCCGAAATCGACACGACTTTCGCCAGCCACTATAGTGCCGAGGTTTCTCTGGCGCAGGCGCTCTCGCCCGAGGCTATTGCCGACTACGGCATGCAGAAGACCGGTCATAAATACCTGATCAATCCATCGCTCTAGATCGGGTGGGCCGTGGGTCACAGACCCCCGGCCTGGTTCGGCTTGCGCCGGATGATCGCCGGTATTTCTCCGCCCTGCTTTATTGCCATAACGGCGCTCTCCTGTCAGAACGAACGTCAGGAAAGCAGAGCCGATGAAATTCCCGCAGCCGACAAAGGACGATGTGCAGACGGTCTATCGCGAAGAGACCGACAAGCCCCTGCCGGAGAAGCTCAACCCGCAGACGCGCTATGCATTTTTCTCGACGGTCGCCCGTGGGGGGAAATCGATTATTCAGTCCTGTCGGGATCTGCACCTCGGGCGCGTGATCTGTCATAAATCGCTGCGGAAGGAATTGTGGGACGACCAGATCGAGCAACAACGGCTGCTCCGCGAAGCGCGCGTCACGGCGACGCTGCAGCACCCCAATACCATCCCCGTCTACGAACTGGGCCGGGACAATCGCGGCGGGATCTACTTCACCATGAAGCTGGTGCACGGCTACACCCTGCGCGAAGTTTTTGCCTACCGTGATCGCTATGACCTGGTCCAACTCGTCGAGGTTCTCATTCAGGTCGGACAAGCTCTGGACTACGCCCACAATCATGGCGTTGTTCATCGCGACATCAAGCCGGAGAATATTCTGGTCGGACCTTTCGGGGAAGTCCTGCTGCTGGACTGGGGCCTCGCGAAGGTCTGGGGGCGCGAGGATATCTCCGAGGAGCCGCCCGACGAACCCGAGAGCCTGATGGACCCACCCGATAGCTCGCTGACCGGACAGGGCGCTCTGCAGGGCACGGTTGCTTATATGTCCCCGGAGCAGATTCGCCGGGACCGTGGAATCGATGCCCGGACGGACGTCTACAGCCTGGGCGCGGTGCTCTATGAGCTGATCTCGGGGGAACTCCCGTCGCCCGGCGATACGGTCGGAGAGGTGATCCGGAGTGTCGGCGAAGTCGAGGTAACGCCCCCGTCCGAGCGGTCCAGTCGCAACATCCCGAAACAACTCGAAGCCATCTGCATGACCTGCTTGCAAAAGAACCCCGCGGATCGCCACCGCAGCATGGCTGATTTGGTGCGCCTGCTCCAGGGCGGCTGGACTGCCTGACCAAGCATTCGGACACAGTCAGGGACCGCGCTCAGGGGATGGGACTCCTGCACGGCTCGTAGCGGGACGCAAAAGACTCTGGCGGGGGTCTGGTGCCGGAATGCGACGCCCGGCACAAAAAAACGGAGCCGCTTGCGCGACCCCGTTCTCTCGTTTCACGATCCAGACAACGAACGGTTCAGGCGAGGCCTTCTTTCGTCGTCTTCACGATGGCTGCAGCCACCTTGTAGGGATCCGCGTTGGACGCCGGACGACGGTCTTCCAACCGACCCTTCCATCCGTCTTCGACCGTACCGATCGGAATACGGATCGAGGCACCACGGTCCGACACGCCATAGCTGAACTGGTCGATGGACTGCGTCTCGTGAGCACCCGTGAGGCGCTGGTCATTCTCGGCGCCGTACACCGAGATATGACGCTCGATGTTCTTGCCGAACTCGTCACAAATCTTGGTGAAGACTCCTTCATCACCCAGATCACGCATCGCACCATTGGAGAAGTTCGCGTGCATGCCCGAACCATTCCAATCCGTGTCGCCCAGAGGTTTCGGACGCCAGTTGATCGCATAGCCATAACGCTCGGCAACACGTTCGATCAGATAGCGAGCGACCCAAGTCTCGTCGCCGGCACGCTGGGCGCCCTTGGCAAATACCTGAAATTCCCACTGGCCTGCGGCCACTTCGCCGTTGATGCCTTCGACATTGATGCCGGCTTCGAGGCAGAGATCGAGATGCTCCTCGACGACTTCGCGACCGAAGGCATTTTTAGCGCCAACGGAGCAATAGTAAGGGCCCTGAGGGGCGGGATAGCCGCCCGCCGGGAAGCCCGGAGGCAGATCCGTGTCGGGATCCCAAAGGAAATATTCCTGCTCGAAACCGAACCAGAAGTCGGCGTCGCCGTCTTCGATCGTCGCGCGGCCGTTGGACTCATGGGGCGAGCCATCCGCGTTCAGAACTTCGGTCATCACGAGATAGGAATTCTTGCGGCCCGGATCCGGGAAGATGGCGACCGGCTTGAGCAGGCAATCCGAAGAGCTGCCGTCGGCCTGCAAGGTCGAGCTGCCATCGAAGGACCACATCGGGCATTCTTCGAGTGTGCCACCAAAATTTTCCCGGACCTGCGTCTTGCTGCGCAGGCTTTGGGTCGGCTTGTAGCCGTCCAGCCAGATGTACTCCAACTTTGTCTTCATCGCTCCGTTTGCTCCTCAACTAGAGTTGGTTGAACACGCCACCAGGGAAAGGATCCGCGAGGACAAAACTTGCCGTTTGTATCCTCGCCCTGCCTTTTCTGTGTGCAGTTCCGACCAATGATTTTGATTGTCCCTTTGGAGCAGCAACATCTGCGCCAGCCGGGTGATCGGAAATATAGGGGTTGGTGTGGAATTTTCAATCTCGAATGCAAAGCGAAGCGAGATGCGTGCTTATTTTTAAGGCATTGCAAGCTCAAGATTTAGGCAATCGGCTCCGCTCGACCAGAAAAGCGACACCCAGGAACGAGAGGAGAACGGGCAAGATATAAAAGCCGGGAGCCCCCCAATCCATTCCTCGCGGCCGGTAGATCTCCCCGGCCCAGAGACAGCTGCCGGCATAGCCGAAAAAGATCGCCGCGCCGCACACCGACCAGATCCCGAGGCGGATACCGGCAGGCGGCTCGCTCGACATCCTGTCGGAGCGCAAGCGCAATAAACCGGCCCATAAGGGAAAATCCCAAAGCAGAAGGAGCAAGGCAGCCAGCGTCATCGCCGTCACGACAATCGCTGTCGGAATCGCTCCGGTGCCCCAACACAGGACCAGAATCCCGCAGCAAACAGGCAGAAAGACCATCGCTCCCAGCGCCCCGAAAAATTGGGTCATCAACAGCAAGGCCGCGACGAGCTGGACGACGCCGACGAAGCGATAGAGCAGACCGGTCGCATGGAATGCGTGCAAAAAGTCGTGGAAAATTCCCAGATTCGCCGGATCGGTAAACGGTTGACCGATAATTTTTTTCAATCCTGAGGGAACAAAGGCGAACCCCAGAACGATCCGCAGCTGGACGACCAGATGCCACCAAAGCCGCGACCGATGCGCAGATGCCCATCCAGAGATCATTTTTCTGCCCCTCCCCCGGAAGGAAACCTGTTGACGGTCATGACCACACCCTACAGTATTTCCAGAGCACTCAAGGGGATTCACCACATGTTTTCAGATTCACTTCGTTGTATTTTTGCGTTTTCGCTCGTCCTCGGGCTGAGCATCGTCTTACCGAGCCCGGCCGCAGGTGCGCCGGACGCGAAGCTCTGCGCCTCCGGCAAGATGAACGCCGCGCGGAACTACGCCTCCTGCATCATGAAATTCGAAGTAAAGGCGCTGAAAAAAGACACAAACGCCGAATACCTTCGCTGCGAAGTCGCCCTGGCACGCGCCTGGTCGAGGCTGGAAAGACCTTGCGGCGAGGCCGCACTCACGGAGGGACTCACAGCCCCGGACGTCCTCGCGCTCGCCGATACCACTTCGCTCGCCCTGGCCTCTGCCGCCGGCGATGCGGCACCACTGATCGCGACCACACTTTGTACCGGTTCGAATGTTTTGGTGGATAACGGCAACTGCGTTCCTTCATCGGTACTCTGCGAAGGCGACGGCGTCGCGATTCAGGACGGCGAATGCGTCGCGATTGGCTCGCCGCAGGTCGGCTGCACCACGATTGCGAATATTCGCGCGAACGGAATACCGACTGAGGCCGCCTGCGTCGAGAACGTGCTGGTGACCGCCATTACCGACGATGGCTTTTATGCGCAGGACACAGCAGGCGGGACGCTCGCCGGGATCCGCGTGGTCGTAAGCGGTGGACAAATCGACGAACTGGGCATCAGCCCCGGGGATCTCGTCGACGTGAGCGGGATTTTTGATGAGTACGAGGACTGGGACCACCCGGAAACGCAGGCGCAAATCGAGGTCCCCAACGATGGCTCGGTATCGACGGTCGCGAGCGGCTACGCGATCCCCGACAATTTCCTGTCCGGTGCTGCGGCGGCATCCGATGCATACGAAAGCCAGTCCGTATGCCTCGAGAACCTGCGCATCGGTGTCGGCACGACTACCGGAGCGGATACGATTCGCGATGCTTTCGGTGCCAGCTTGCGCGTCGACACCTCGCTCTATGCCCCCAGTTGGAGCCCCGGCGACACCGTCGATCAGGTATGCGGTATCGTGACAATCGACGAGAACGGCTTCGGCCTCGCCGCGCGGAGTCCCACCGATATCGGAACGATCACCTCCCCGCCCCCGCCGAGCAGTGATCTGGTCGCTGGCGATATGGCCATCATCGGCATTCATAGCGACTCGCCTTCGGGCTTCTCGATGGTCGTGCTGCGCGCTGGAGGAATCTCGGCCGGCACGGAAATTTTCGTAACCGACAATGGCGTTCTGGATAATTGCACGATGCGCCCGGGCGAGGGAATTCTGCAGTACATTGCCCCGACCGTTCTCCCGCAAGGGACCGTCATTCGGTTCGACAACTCCGCCGAGGACTTCGACACCTTCGACGGTGGATTCAACCTCTCGACCGCGGGCGATCAGGTCCTTCTCTATCAGGGCTCCAGTTCGCAACCTGAATTCCTCTTTGCCGTCCAATCCAATAGCTCGCAGTGGCAAACCGGCGCCGACGACTCCAACCAATCGGCGGTGCCCTGTGGACTGACGGCTGGCGTAAATGCCGTCGCCGTCGGGGCGGGCCCTGACGACGAAGACGAATTCGACAACGCCTACTTCGACCCCACTCCCGGTTTCTTCTGCTCGACCGCTGCTTCCTGCCTCGCGGCCATCGCAGATCCGATCAATTGGACCGGCAGCAATCCTGCTGTCGATACGCTGATTCTCGAGTCGATTCCCGGACTCTGACGCTCTCCTGCAGAGGGACGGCCCGCCGACACAGATGGGCCGGAGGCCCCGGCGGCGTCGATCCTATCCGGCCGGGCCAACCAGCAGCCGAGGTTCGTCGATGATTTTTTTGCCAACTTCTTCGGAAACTCGTGCCACAGACTAGGCAAACCGAGCAAACTATCCTAGAGGCAAGAGTCTTATGGAAATCCATTACGCCACTCTCTGGGAAACGTTTGCCGACCTGCTCGCCGATCGCGATGCCGTAATCCATGGTCAGACCCGCCGCACCTGGGCTGTCTATGAAGATCGCGCGGCGCGCCTGACATCCGCCTTCGCAGCGGCTGGCCTCGGACCTGACTCGAAGATCGGCATGTACCTCTTCAACGGCAACGAGTATATGGAGACCCAATTTGCAGGGATGAAACTTCGCGGCGTTCCGATCAATGTGAACTACCGCTACCTCGACGACGAACTTCTCTATCTGCTCGACAATTCCGACGCCGAGGCTCTGGTCTTTCACTCCAGTCTCAGCGACCGCGTAGCGCGGGTTCAGGCGCGAGCCACCAAGGTAAAACTCTGGGTGGAAGTCGACGATGGCGGCGAGAGCCTCCCTGGTGCCGCGCACTACGAAGACCTGATCGCCAGTCACGAACCAGCGCCGAGAATCGAGCGCAGTTCGGACGATATCTATATGCTCTACACCGGTGGCACGACCGGCATGCCCAAAGGCGTGATGTACGACATCGGAGGGATGCTGCAGGGACTGATGAAGTCGGCCTTCCCGATTCTGGGACTCGGTCTCCCCGAGATCGAGGAAGTCCCCGCCTTGGTCGAGAAGCTGCACGCCGACGGCGGTGCCTTCGCTTCGATCCCGGCCTGCCCTCTCATGCACGGAACGGGAATGTGGTTGGGCGCTCTGATTCCGCACCTGGCCGGGGCACCGGTGATCACGCTGGAAAGCCGCTCTCTGGATGCCCACGAACTTCTCGCGACCGCCGTGCGCGAGAAGGCGGGTCAGATCACGATCGTCGGCGATGCCTTCGCCAAACCGATCCTGAAAGCTCTTGGCGAAGCCCGCGACGAAGGGAAGCCATATGACCTCTCGCACCTTCGCTTCATGATGTCCTCCGGCGTGATGTGGACATCCGAGGTGAAAGAACAGCTTCTGGAGTGGCATGATATGTTGCTCATCGACGCCATGGGCTCGACGGAAGGCAGCATGGGCACGCAGCTGACGGCGCGTGGCAATATCGGTCAGACCGCGAAATTTGCCATGAACCCGACAACGAAAGTCTTCACCGAAGATGGGCGTGAAGTGAAGCCCGGCTCGGGTGAAACCGGCATGGTCGCCGCCGGCGGAAGCGTCCCGCTCGGCTACTTCAAGGACGAGGAAAAATCGGCGGCCACGTTCAAAACAATCGACGGCGTGCGGTACTCCTTCCCCGGAGATTGGGCGATCGTGGAGGCCGACGGCAGCCTCACTCTTCTCGGCCGAGGCTCCAACTGCATCAATACCGCCGGCGAGAAAGTCTACCCGGAAGAGGTCGAGGAATCGATCAAACGACACGACGACGTTGTCGACTGTCTCGTGGTGGGAATCGACGATGAAAAGTTTGGCCAACGGGTCACTGCGGTGGCCTCGATCAAGGCGGGGATTGCCCTGTCGGGGCCGGACCTGCGCGAGTTCCTCCGCGACAAACTGGCCGCCTACAAGATGCCCAAGCAGATTGTGATTGTGGATCAGGTGCGACGGGCTCCCAACGGGAAGGCCGATTATAAATGGGCCCGAACCGTCCTCGAGGAAACTGCGGGCTGAGCCGTGCGTTCGCGCTCGGCCTGAAACCCGCGACGCCGGGCTACCCGGAAGTTCTTGCCGGCTCTCGCGGCAAAGTGTGCAGAAAACGCAGCACCGTCTTCGCAAATCCGCCCAGATCATCCATATGCGGAGCGTGCCCATAGCCTGCCGGGGAGGCAAACTTCATGTCGGCGGGAAGGTTGCGCAGAAAGAAATCCCGCTGATAGCGGGGAAGCACGCGATCCTGTGCGCCCCAGAACAGGAAAGTCGGGCAAGCGACCGAGCGCACCTCCTCGGCCGACAGCATATCGTCCGCGCGGACATTCTCGAGGAGCTCCCGCAGGGCGGGCGATGCCATCCGGGCCGCGACCCCAAAAGCCAGAACCGGCCGAAGAGCGTGCTCGCGGCCGAGAAAATGATCGACAAAATCCAGAGCCTCGCGCCGCGTGCCGATGGCGAACGTCGACAGCAGCGAGTCCAGCTCTGCGCCCGCAGCCGGGGCACCGCCGGGAGACGCAAGGAAAAGGCCTCGCGTCAGCTCCGGCATGCGCGTCGCCAATCGCACCGCCTCAAGCCCTCCCATCGAATTCCCGAGCAGCACGGACGGCTCCTGCAAGACCGCGCGCAATCCTTCCTCAAGCCCGGTAGCCAATAATTCGGCATGCATTCCAGCCGCGGGCACCGGACTCAAACCGTGACCGAACAGGTCGGGCGCAATGATCCCGCGGACATGCCGGCGCAGCGCCTCCATCAACCCCGCATAATCGGCCGCGCAAGATCCCAGCCCGTGCAGAACAACTACCGGAGGAAGCTTCCCGGTCCCCGGAACTTCCAGAACATGCAGATCACCGACGGATGTCGGCACCATACGGCTCCCGAATCCGCGGGTTTCGAGGACAGCCAGCGAACCGATATCCACGGCCGCCATCGTCGCTCCGAAAAAACGACGCTCCATCCCCAACCCTGCCGACCGAACAGTCTCGGCGGCCTCCCAGAGCCGGTGTCCATCCCAGGGGGGCCTCATTACTCAGACCTCATCCCTCGGGCCGCAACATACCCAGCCCCAGCCGAGCGTTCTCACGATGGCTGGGGCGTATTGAGAACACGTACATTATCGCGGAGGATTTTCTGCCGATCGCCATCCGAGAATGCAGTGAGCTCGGATAAATATTCCAATGGCTGCGGCATCCCTTCGATATGGGGCCAATCCGAACCGAAGATTACCCGATCGGTTCCCATGATCTCCGCGACTTCGTTGACATCATCTTCCCAGAAGGGATTGATCCAGACGTGGCGTCGGAAGGTTTCCATCGGATCTTCCCCGAACCAGTCAGCGCGCCGCAGGTGATGCTGACCGAGTTTCCGTTGCAGATCGGGGAGAAAGTCACTGCCATTCTCGACCGATGCCACGCGCAGGTTCGGGAAACGCACGAAGAGCTTCTCGAAGACCAGAGTGATCAAATAATCATAGGCCGCCCGCTCGATATTGAACGCCTTGATCGAAGGCGACCAACCACCTCCGAAGGTCGCGGAAAAACCATCAGGCGCATAACCGTGCGTTGTATAGCCGCTATCCCCGGCATGGACGACAACCGTAATCCCCGCCTCGTTCACCCGAGCCCAGAAGGGATCAAACATCGGATCGGCCGGCGACTTCGGCCCGTCCTCGGTCCAGACGGCGGCCGGTCGCATGCAGATCAGGCGAGCCCCTTTTTCCAGTACCCGTTCGAGCTCGGCACAAGCATCGTCCACCCGCGACATCGAAATATAGGGCGCTGCAAAAATGCGGTTCTGGTAGTCCATGCCCCAATCTTCTTCGAGCCATTGGTTGAAGGAGCGAAAAAGAATCTGAACCGCTTCCGGGTCCTCCTTGAGCAGTTCTTCATAGAGAACGCCGAGAGTCGGAAAGAGCCAACACGCCTCGAGGTTTTGTTGCTGGAGCACCTCCACCCGCGCATCGCGATTGCGATATTCCGGCCGAATGGGTTCGCGGTCACGCAACATCTCGAGGGGGCTTCGACCCGTCGGATTGCCGCAGAAATAATCGCGCATCGCTCCGGGCTTCGCGATCGGATCGAATGTCGGGTTACTCACGGCATAAGAAACCCGGCCACCGACGACATGATATTTACGTCCGTCGACTTCCGCCCACTGCACGGTGCGTGGTCCCACTCGGGGATCGAGATGACGGGTAAAAGCGTCGAGAGCTTCGTAATAATGATTGTCCGCGTCGAAGGCGGGGTAGGCGAGATCATCCATACCCTTATGAGTGGCTCAGTCCGGAGCTTTGCGCAATGCCTGCGGTTCGTCCAGCCAAAGATTCAAAGCCACCGTGCGTGCATTTCGGCACTGCAGGACATGTTCGATCGCGCGCCGAATCCGCCGCTGCTGGCCGGCCGTCCCGGCCACCTGACCCAATAAATACTCCGCCATGCGGCCATGATCTTCTTCCGCATAGGCGTGCACCCGAAAATTCTCGACTTCCATCCCGTAATGGTCGCGCATGCCCTCGAACATCATGCGGGCATAATTCGTGGAGGCCGCAAACCGCTCACCTGCCCAACCAAAAGCCGCCAGCCCCTCCTCGTAGGAACGTCGCATATAATAAAGCGAGGTAAATACGGAGCCTACGGTTTCAGGCATGGCTCGATAGTTCATCAGTTCGTCGTCCGAGATTCCGAGCTGGCGGGCCCAATCCACCTTCATATCGACGTGGTTGGGATCTCCCGCGTAGCCCATCTCATCCGCCAGGTTCTGGGCCCAGTGGGCATAATGAGAACTCGTATCGAGACGCAATGCGTCTACGTCAGGAGCATTCGCGACCAGAGAGCCGAACTCGGCGGTGTACCATTTCCCGAGGAAATAATACTCCTTGCAGAGCCTGACCAATAGATGCGGGGCCAGAGTCCCATCCGCCACGCATGGCCAGACGCGGTTTTTTTCCACCGCGATCTCGTTCTGCAAGACCTCGAGTTCCGCCAGAAAATTCTCGACCGTCAGAGCTTCTCCGCTCTCATGGTTTCCTTGTCGCACATCGGCGAATTCACGCTCGCTCATGGGAACCTTTCCTGTCCGGGCAATCGATTGACCTATGGACCTGATGCTGTGGCTATCACCGTCGTCCCGCGATCGGCAACCTGCTTTGGCCGAGTCCGGGCGAAGGAACGCCCACGTGCCATTCCCAGATTCAGGAGGAGGCAGATGGAACACCCGCCCCCGGAGACAGATTCAACCGCCGCAAGGCCACCGAAGCCGCCACCAGCAGCAAGCCGTCCGGAGCGCGAAAGCGAACCTCCACAAAACAGTTCGCTCCCCGACTTTTGAGGAGTTCGGCTTCGAGCAAGAATCGGGGCGCTCGCACGGGTTCGAAATAGTCGATCCGCATATTCAGTGTCGTGAGGCCCATCGACTGCTTCTCGCCCGCTCCCATGGTCTGGCGCACCATCGCCAGTGCGATAAAATCCACATAGGTTCCGGTGAAACCACCGAAGAGTTGTCCTCGGTAGTTCTGGAGAAGAACCGGAAGTGTCGCCTCGACAACTAGACGCCGGGCTCCAGCTTCCGTCACGTTCCAGGACGGGGCATCGAGCAAATCCCCAATGCGATGCCCGCGATCGATCAACCGTCCTTCCGGAGCCCGATCCCATGCCTTGCGTGCCTCGGCGATTCCATCCAGATCAAGGCCTGCGTCGATTTCTTCCTCGGGCTCGGACATGCTCCAGTTTTACGAACCGGAGAGCCCGGCGCCACCCAGCCTCAGCTGGGGGGCAGATCAGCCAGAACTTCGCTAGCGTGGCGCGAGGGGCTGACCGAGCCGTATGCTTTCAGAACTTTGCCGTCCGGACCGACCAGGTAGGAGATCCGGCGGGCATATCCCTGGTCGCGAGATGTGGCCGCGCCGACCTGAACGGCAAGCGCTCCGTCGTCGCTCAGCAGCCGGTAGGGGAAGTTTTCTGCTTTGGCGAAGGCAGCATTCGCCGCCGGCTTGTCAAAGGAGACACCGAGGATCTCGACTCCACGCGCCACGAATTGGGGATGGGCGTCGCGCAAGGCCTGCCCCTCGGCGGTGCATCCTGAGGTCATGGCTTTCGGATAGTACCAGAGGAGATAGCTCTTCCCGGCAAGCTGCTTGGAGGTGACCTCCTTGCCGGATTGATCCTTCATTTCCCACGCCGGGAAAGCATCGCCGACCGCGATCATTGCGGCCTCGGCGGTCAATGCCCCGCCCGCGAGACTTCCGGCCAAAAGTGAAAGGATAATGGCGACCTGCTTCATACGATTGATCATGGCCTGATTCTGTCGGAAACCACCGCCGACGCAAGACAATCCGGCCAAGCCGCTCAGCGACGGTCTGCGCTGCGCATCACCGCGCCGCTCACACGAGCGATGCGGGTATCCCCGAAAGGCGTCCCGACGCCGCTATTGACCGTCAGGGCGGCCGAGAGGTCGCGCTCCGGGTCAGCCCAGGCACCCGAACCACCGAAACCGAAATGACCAAAGGCTGCCGGGGCTTTGGCCCGGACCGCAAACACGCGGTGATACCCCAGACGCCAGTGCATCGGGATGGGCATCACGCGCCCAATGGTGCGATTCTGGATTTGGGTCGCCCGAAGAATCGCTGCTTCCGGAAGCAAACGTACGCCATCGAGTTCGCCACCATGGGCGAGACAGGCGTACATCCGCGCCAGCGAGCGAGCGGTAAACATGCCGTTGGCCGCCGGAACCGAAGCCTGGCGAAATTCCGGAGAATTAAAATCGACCTCCTCCATCTTCGGCGCGATCATCGCATCGACCAATTCGGTCGGATCCCAGGGCACCCGCAGGGTCGCGAGAATACGCTTGCCCTTCTCCGCCTGAGCCCGCACCTTGGCGCCCGCCGCGCGTCGCTTCTCGATAGGCCCTTCAAACCCGCGAGCCTTGAGCTGCGCGCAGCGCCCGAGTTCGGATTCCGGAACGCCGCAATAAAGCCCTTCGAGGCCGAGAGGTTCGGCGATCTCGGCGCGAATCAGATCCGCGAAGGTGCCTCCACCGGAAACTCGACGCGCCAACTCCCCTACCAACCAACCGTAGGTCAAGGCGTGATAGCCGTGAGCGACTCCCGGCGCGTGGCGCGGTGTCGCCTCAGCGAGGCGTCGCACCATCTGATCCCAATCCAGCATCTCGGTGCCGTTCTCCAGCATGTCGGCAATCGCGTAGAGGCCTCCCTCGTGGCACATCAACTGACGCACCGTGATGCTGTCCTTGCCCTGCGCAGCGAACTCAGGCCAGTAAGTCGCGACCGGCGCATCATAATCGATCAAGCCCCGCGAGGCATAAATATGAAGCAGCGTGGATGCCACGCCCTTGGTCGTGGAAAACGAAAGGCTGAGAGTATCTTCCTCCCAAGGGGTACCGGCATCGTTGCGGGTACCCGCCCAGAGGTCCACGACCTTCTCGCCACGGTGATAGACGGCCACGGCCGCGCCGCCCTCGCCTCGTTGCGGAAGAATCTTGCGAAAGATCGCGGCGACATCGGCGAAATCAGGATGAATCGTTCCTTCGAGCATCCCGTGTCCCTAACGATCGGCCACCGGGCTGCAAGCTGGTTGGCGAAAAAGCTCTGAATCGATAAAGATTCCCTCTATGGAAATCCGCAGACTATCAGCCTCTCTGGGAGCCGAAATCACCGACCTGCGCCTCCCCGAGCTATCGTCGTCGGGTGCCGAGGAGATCCGCGACCTTCTGCATGAGCATCTCGTCCTGTTCTTTCCCCGCCAAAACCTCACGCAAGAACAGCATGTGGCTTTCGGCCAGCATTTTGGCGAACTCGAGTCACATCCGAATCTGAAAAATGCCTACCTGGAGCACGATCAGGTTTTCGAGCTTGCGGCCAGCCGCATGGGGATCGCCGACGAATGGCATAGCGACATCACCTTCCAGCGCGAACCTTCGGTGATGGCGATCCTCAACATGGTCAAATGCCCGGCTGCCGGTGGCGATACGATGTGGTCGAATATGTACCGGGCCTTTGATGAGCTCTCCGAGCCCCTGCGCGACCTGTGCGCGGGCCTTACCGCTGTTCACGATGCCGCACCGCATATGCAGCCCGAGCAGACAGCGATCCATCCGGTCGTGCGGACGCATCCGGTGACGGGCGGCAAATCTCTTTTTGTCAACGAGCATTTCACCCGGCGGATTGTCGAACTGAGCCACGAGGAAAGCCAGGTCCTGCTGACTTACCTGACGAACTGGGTCAGCAACCCCAGGTTCACCGTGCGCTACCATTGGACCGAGGGCACCATCGCGATGTGGGACAATCGCTGCACCCAGCATTTCGTGATCAATGACTTCAGCGAAGAACGCATCATTCAGCGCGTCACCATCATGGGCGACCAACCGCGTGGTGCCGAACCCGAACCGCGCTGGCAGCCCTATGCGCGCCCCCAGCAAAATGGCGCCACCAGCCGTTTCGACATCCCGCTGATCCGAGCCTTGAAAAACCATCAGGCGCGCAAGGAAACGTCTGAAGCATGAAACTGATTCTGAAAACGATCTGCATCATCCTGATTCTCGCGATCTCACCGATGGCTGCCGCCGCGCAGGAGGATATTGCGGAGCGCGAGGAAGATCTCGCCAAACAGGCGCAGAATCCGATCGCGAACCTGATCAGCCTGCCCTTTCAGAACAACACCAACTTCGGCATCAGCGACAATGACCGCACGCAGAATATCCTCAACGTGCAGCCCGTCATTCCCTTCAAGCTGTCCAAGGATCTGAATCTGATCACTCGCTGGATCATCCCGCTGGTCTCGCAGCCCGATATCCAGCAGGAGAGCGGCTCGACCTTCGGTCTGGGCGATATCAATCCGAGCTTTTTCTTCTCCCCCGACACCGGAGACATGGTCTGGGGCTTCGGGCCAACATTCACGCTGCCGACCGCCACCTCGAAAAAAACCGGCTCGGGCAAATGGGGTGCGGGGCCCAGCGTTGTTGGCGTCTACACCAATGGCCCCTGGTTGGCCGGATTTCTGATCAACAACATCTGGACCTTCGGTGGGGACGGCAAACGCCCCGACGGGAGCAAGATGCTCGTGCAACCGTTTGTGAACTTCAACCTTCCCGACGGCTGGTACCTGACCACCTCTCCGGTCTTTACCGCGGACTGGAAGGCAAATGCCGACAACCGCTGGAGCGTGCCGCTGGGCGGGGGCATCGGCAAGCTGACCGTGTTTCAGGGGTTCCCGCCGATCAACTTCCAGATCCAAGGCTTCGGAAACGTGGTGACACCCGACGACTCCGGCCCGGAGGGATCCCTGCGGGTTCAGGTCCAGTTATTGTTCCCCAAAGGCTGAGGGCTGGCCCTGACCGAAGCAGGCCCACAGAAAGCTCAGGCGTCAGGCTGGCCGGCAAGGAAAGGCTTCCACGCACCAAACGGCTCCCAGATCGCCTCGAGATCCGCTCGCGCGGGCCCCGGATCCTGATCGAGAATCTCGGTGCGGTAGCGAAAGACAAAGGCCGATACCCGCATATTGGCGGCGCAATGGATCCAGACCTTCTCCGATTCCAATGCGCCCAAGGCCTCGACGAATCCCTGAAAATCCGCCTGCGTCGGTCGCGCGAAGTCCACGGGAAGATGCACGTAGTGCAGTCCCAACCCGCGCAGGACGCCGGCCTCGTCCGGCAAGGCGTTCTCGGCGCCCGCAGGTGCCAGGTTCACCACGGAAGTGAACCCCGCATCGCGGATCGAATCGAATTGCGCGACGGTGGGCTGACCGGAGGTGCTGATGCGCTCATCGATCTGGCGATAATTGTAGATATCGCGCAACTCGTGGGCCGAAACCCACCGATGGCCCGTGTATCCATGCGCGAGCGAGACCAGATAACCCCAGACCGTCCTGCCCGTACTGCGCGAAACGCCCACCGCTACGCCGAAGCCTGAATCAGGCCGCCCCCGAACCGGCATCCATCATGCCGTACTTCTTGAAGGAGCCGAAGAAACCGTGCTCCAGAAGTCCGTAGCCGACCTCGCCATCGGCTGTCGTAAATCGAGCCGCATGGTCCACGATCGCGTATTGGCCGATCGGAGCGATTTCTTCCTCGGACTGCACCAGGCCCTGCACAACCAGATCGCCCTGGTACATCCCGTGGCGCCAATCCTCTTCCATACCGTAGCCGGTGCCGACAGCGATATAACAACAAGTCAGAGGCTCGCACTGAATCTCGGTCACCTTGCCATCCTCGGCGACAAAGCGAATCACGGAGTGCTCGACCATGCGGGTGCCGGATTTCATGGTGTGCTCGTATTCCGGTCGGCCCAGCCACTCGGGCGGCCGCGACGGATCGTTCCAGATCTTGGTGGCCTCCTCGATTGTCCGAACGCCGTCTTCCTGCTCGTTGAGCATGTAGAGGATCGTGTAATCATCAAATTGCATCGGATAATAATTCCAGATGCCGGTGAGCTGGCCCTCCGAGCCGCGGATACCCGGCGCTTCGGGCTCTCCGATGGGCCGCACCCCCCAGGAACGATCCCGCGTGCCCTTCCAACGATCCGGCGTAATCGCAATCGTCTCGTCACCGCATTGCAGAGTCCCTTCCCAGAAACCGGTCTGGGCAAATCGCTCGGTGTCGAACAGGACGCGGCCGTGTTTCCGCACAAACTGGCGTGGCTCGAGAAAGGCCTGAATCGCGCCCCGCCAACGTAGATCGCAGGCCAGGCCGTGCTCGTTGTCTTCGAGAATGAAGCGCAACTCTTCAAGCGGCTTGATGATCTCGATCCGGAAAGGCCCGACACTCATATCCATGCGATCGCCGAGAGTACGCGAGGCACGCACCACGCGATGGGTGCCCTTTCGGCCCACTACAGCAAACGCGTCCTGAACGCCCAGATTTGGATATTGCCCCAACCCCATGACCATGAAGAGTTCGTCGGAGGAACCGTGCAGGTTGAAATAGTACCGATCGTAGAAATTACGATCGCTGGTCGCTACGTTTCTGATCGGTTCGGCTGTCTGGTGTACCGGGAAGTCGTCCCAAGACGAAAGTCCATTATCGAGGGTCTTCAATTCCTTGCTCATGAGGTTATCCTTTCGATGCCCTTGGACCCTCGTGACCGTAGCTCGAATTGTCAAGGATCAAGGAAATTTGCCATGCCACAACTCGATGAAAAAGAAATCCGCACCCGGGAAGTTCTCGATTGGAAAGGCCTTCACCTGCTGCACTTCAGCGGGTCCTCCTGCTCGCAGAAAACCCGGATCTTCCTCAACCTGAAGGGAATTCCCTGGGAATCGCATCCGGTCAATCTTCCCGCCCAGAAAAACTACTCGCCATGGTTTTTGGGGATCAATCCGCGCGGACTGGTGCCCGTTTTGGTGCACGACGGGCGGGTGATCATCGAGAGCAACGATATTCTCGCCTATCTGGAGGAAATTTTCCCGGAACCACCGCTGATCCCCGATGGGAAAATGGCCCAGGCGACCGCCCTGCTGCGTGAAGAGGATGATCTGCACCTCGACATCCGGACCCTGACCATGCGGTTTTTATTCCCGCAATTCGTGGTCCGAAAAAAACCTTCGTCGCTGAAGATATTTGCCGAAGATGAGGGGGAAATCGACGGCCGACGCGATCCGCACAAGGAGGTCGAAATACGCTTCTGGAGGGAAATGGCGGAACATGGAATCACGGATGCGCAAGCGACCGAGGCCGCCGGGAATTTTCGACGCCACCTGCAGGGACTCGAAGCGACGCTGGCCGAGCATCGATTCCTCCTCGGCGATACGCTGAGCGTGGTCGATATCGCCTGGTATATCTACGTGCACCGCCTGCTCGCGGGAGGTTATCCGATGGCTCGGTTACATCCGAAAGTGGAAACGTGGTACCAAGCCCTGCACCGCAAGCCCGAGTTCAGCAAGGAAGTCCGGGAGCCGGCTCCGCTGGTGTGGTTCCGAAAAGGATTCCATTTGGTGCAAAAAATGCGCGGCGCGACTTTGCCGGAAGTCGTCGGCTTCTGAAATCTATCGTCGCGGACAGAACAAGCTTTGCGCAAAAGGGCAGACCGCCCATGGAGACCGACTAAGATGTCCGACACGATTGCCAAAACTCTGGGCCTCCCGCCGATCGACCAGGTCGCATATCTCGTTCACGATATGGAGAAGGCCTTGCAGACCTTCGAACCACTTTTCGGACCCTTTCAGCGGATGGAATCTGCGCTCAAAGATACCCTCTATCGAGGCCGCAGAGTCGATCTGACGCTTGATATTGCGTTCGGCAAGTCCGGGGATCTGGAAATCGAGCTGATCGCTGTCAAAAGCGGGGAAGGTCCGCATCGCGAAGTGCTCGAGACGCGCGGCGAGGGGATCCACCATATTCGGTTCCGCGTCGACTCGATCGAGGCACCCATGGAGCGCCTCCGCGGCCTCGGGTTCCATCCGATCTGGGAGCATGAGATGCCCGAGATCGGCGTGGCCTGGGCCTATCTCGAGGGCCCCGCCGACCAAGGCAGTGCCCTGGTCGAATTGCTGCAGATGCCCGCCTGAAAATCAGCCGGCGGGAAACCCCTCGCCGGGGCACGCGATGCGCTCAAGTTCCCCGGCCGGACCACCGATCCGGAAAGGCGGGGAGCCGAGGCGTCCGTCCGAAAGAAAAGACAAACCTTTGGTCCGCCTGAACATAGTCCGACTCGCCCCGTGACTGGATAGTGGATGCGGACTCAGGTGAGGAAAAACCCGCGGATCGCGCATGGATCTTCATCTGACATAGAGAAACGTATAGAGAAAAAACTGGACGGGACGCAGTCGGCACCCGTATAGTAGTGAAGCCATAAAGTTCAGGGCCTCTGGGCCCCGTGTCAGTAAAAAAGCCTAGGAGGGCCATCCAATGAAACTCAACAAACTACTGTTTTTTATAGCTTTTATTGGAGCGACCTGGACGACCGCGCCCGCCGGAGCGCAGACTTACACGAACTTCGAATCCATAGCCGTGCGGCCGATGGCCCTGACCCTCGATGGCAACCGGTTGTTGGTGACCAATATCCCCGATGCCCACCTCGAGGTTTTCGATCTTTCTGCAGGGTTTCCGGTCCACGAGTGCAGCATCCCGGTCGGCCTCGATCCCGTCGCAGTGGCCGTCCAGCCCCAAAGCGGCGATGCCTGGGTTGTCAATCAACTCTCGGACTCGGTCAGCGTGGTCTCCTTTGACGCAAATCCAACGGCCACCGGATGTGCCCAAATCGAGGTCGCAAGAACTCTGCTGGTCGGTGACGAGCCAAGGGATATCGTCTTTGCCGGGACCGACGGCCGCTTTGCCTTTGTGACCACGGCACACCGCGGACAGAACAGCCTGATTGATGCCGACTACTCGGTTCCCGGCATTGGACGACACGATGTCTGGGTATTCGACACGCAGCAGACGCCCAATACGTTCGCGGCGAACCGGGCACGCATCCTTCAATTATTCAGCGACACTCCCCGTGCCCTCGCGGTATCCCCCGACGGGATGACCGTCTACTCGGCGGCCTTTCACTCTGGCAACCAGACCACGGTCGTAACCGAGCCACTGGTTTGTGACGGTGGCGCCGCCGCTGGTCCCTGCCAGATCAATGGCCTGAACCTGCCGGGTGGAGTTCCCGCCCCCAACACCGACGCCGATGGCAACCCCGGCCCCGAGGTCGGGCTCATCGTCAAATTCAACATTCAGACAGGCGCCTGGGAAGACGAACTGGGCCGCAGCTGGAACGACGCCATCCAGTTCCGCCTCCCGGATCTTGATGTGTTTGCCCTCGACGTGTCGGGAAACTCGCTCGCCAGCATACAACTCGTCGACGATTTTGCCGGCGTGGGCACCATCCTTTTCAACATGGTGACCAACCCGCAGTCGGGCAACATCTATGTTTCGAACACCGAGGCCTTCAATGAAGTCCGCTTCGAAGGATCCGGCACCCGCGGCACTACGGTGCAGGGGCACCTCCATGAGAACAGAATCACCGTCATCGATCCGACCAACGGTGCGGTCACGCCCTGGGCCTTGAATACCCACGTTGATTTCTCGCAGATCCCGGCTGATCCGGCGCTCAAATCGCGCAGTCTGGCCACGCCGCTCGAAATGGTGGTCTCTGCTGACGGCACGACTCTCTACGTCGCCGCTTTCGGATCGGGGAAGGTGGGGGTTTACGACACCGCCGAGCTCGAAGCGGGAACCTTCGTTCCCGATGAGAATCATCAGATCACCATCACTGGCGGCGGCCCCGGTGGTTTGGTTCTCGACGAAACGCGCAACCAGCTCTACGTCCAGACTCGATTCGACAATGGAATCTCGGTGGTGGACATCGTCTCGGAGACCGAGACCTTCCATATTCCGATTCACAACCCCGAGCCCTCAAGCATCACCGATGGCCGGAAATTCCTCTACGACGCAACCAATAGCTCGAACAACGGCACGCAATCCTGCGGCTCGTGCCATATCTCTGGCGACTTCGACAGCCTGACGTGGAACCTCGGCAATCCGGACGAGCATGAGATGTTGAACTTGAATCCTTTTCAGATCGGCAACCCGTCGCCTTTCAGTGCTCTCAAGGGGGCAATGACCACACAATCCTTGCGCGGCATGGAGGGCCACGGCCCTCTGCATTGGCGCGGCGACAAAAGTCGCGCCGAAGAGGAACCGAATAGCCGGGCAAATGGCACGGGAGCCTTTAACGAATTCGGCGGATTTCAGGAGTTCAACCCTGCTTTCGTCGGACTCCTCGGACGCAGCAGCCAACTCACACCGACAGAAATGGAGCAGTTTGCCACCTTCGCGATGGGCATCATCTATCCACCCAATCCCGAGATGTCGTTCAACCGGGTGCATACCGGCATCGCGGCCCAGGGTGAGGCCCTCTACTTCGGCCGCAACACCGATGGCGTCGGCAACTGCAACACCTGTCATACTTCGGACAGATCAGCCGGCTTTTTTGGGACCGACGGCGACTCCTCGCAGGAAGGGGAAACGCAAGAGTTCAAGATCCCCCACCTACGAAATATGTATCAGAAGGTCGGGATGTTCAATCAACCCGGCGATCAGGTCCGCGGCAGCGGCTATCTCCACGATGGCGCAATCGACACCCTCTTCACGTTTTTCAGTGCCCCTGTCTTTGGGTTGAGCGATCAGGAAAAGCGGAATCTGGAAGCCATGTCTCTGGCCTTTGACTCCAACATGGCGCCCATCGTCGGACAGCAGATCACACTGCGACCGGGTGCTCCCACCGCAGATCTCGACCGTGTGAATCTGATGCTGACCAGAGCTGCGGCCGGCGATTGTGAAGTGATTTCCAAAGGCGTGATTCAGGGCAACGGAGCCACAACCGAAGAACACCGCGGCACCGTGTATCAGCCCGGCAGCAACTCTTTCCTCACCGACCGGGGCGCAACCTTCCCCGCGAGTGTCATTCTCGGATTGCCTGAGACCTTCAACGTTTCGGTCACCTACACCTGTGTTCCTCCCGGATCGGGCACCCGTATGGGCATCGACAGGGATCTGGATTCCTTCCTCGACATGGACGAACGAGACGCCGGCACCGACCCGGCCAATCCGCTCAGCTTCCCGGGTGGCCCGACGCCGACGCCTGCCCCCACGCCTCAGCCGACCCCGGCCGGCGTTTGCGGCGATGGCATCGTGCAGACCGGCGAGCAATGTGACGATGGAGAACAAAACGGGGCCACCTGCTGTCAAGCAGACTGCCAGTTCAAGGCGGACGGGCCGGCCAGCTGTGACGGTAATGAATGCACCATCGACACCTGCACCGCAGGTGAGTGCAGCGCGGGTGGCTGCCGCGACGGAGAAGCCTGCGGCCCTTGCGGCGGAATCTGCTCGACCGCTGGCGGCGGCTGCGATTGCGTCCTTTAAGAAAAACGGCCCATCATGAGCGGCGAAGCCGGGAGGCTTCGCCGCGATACTGATAATTGGGGCCGGAAAGGGTCTGGAAAGAGGTCCTCTGATGACAAAACGTCTGCTGCTAGCCGCGCTGTTGGCGATACCCGCCCTGCCCTTGCTCGCCTGGGGAAGTGACCTTCCGCAACTCCGCAGCGCCGTTGGAGCGAACGTCCGGAGCGAACCGCGCCCCGCCACAGGAACAGCTCGATTTGTGCAAGTCGATCAAGGCATTGATCTGGCCCCGATGCAGGCACGGAACGCCTCCGCCACGAGCAAGGCGAACGCCTTTTTCGCGGGCTACGGCAACCTCTTTGGTATTCGAAACGCGGACGAGGAGCTCGAAGAAATCTCGTCGAAGACCGACTTCCTCGGGCATGAGACTGTCGCCTACCGGCAGGTGCATCGCGGAGTCCCGGTCTATGGCAGCAGTCTGCGGGCGCACCTCGACGCCAGCGGGCGGTTGACGATGGTCAATGGCACCTTCGTGCCCGTTCCCGCAGATCTGGGAACGACAGCGGCCCTCGCGCCCGACACCGCTTCGCAACTCGCCCTGCAGGAAATCGCACGGCAGCGTGCCGCCGACCCCGCGCTGTTCAACGCAACCAACCACGGCCTGCGTGTTTTCCCACGCGGCCTGCTCAGCGGAAAAACACCCGAACTCCGATTGGTGTTCGAAATCGAAGTTCAGGCAACCGACGCCAACATTCGCGAGTTCCTCTTTCTCGATGCGCAGAGTGGCGAGCGGGTAGCTCAGATCTCGGGAATTCACGAAGCCCTCAAACGCGAAGTCGGAGAATCCAGTGTCGCCAATCGCGTCTGGAAAGACGGGGACCCCGATCCGATCACCGATAGCTGGGCCGGAGGGACCACAGCCCAGGTCTCGGCCTGGCAGGACGAGATCGACGGGGCCAAGGAGTCCTACAATCTGTTCGCGAGCATGACCAACGGAGCCTATCTGTCCTTCGACGGTCTGGATGCCACGATGCTCACGGTCAACAATGACCCGAATATCAGCTGTCCCAACGCGACCTGGAATGGCGTATCGACCAATTATTGCGATGGTGTCACCGCCGACGACACCGTCGCGCACGAGTGGGCCCACGGCTACACGCAGAAAACAAACAACCTCATCTACCAGTGGCAATCGGGCGCGATGAACGAAGCCTACTCGGACATCTGGGGCGAAGTCGTGGATATGCTCAATGGTCGCGGCACCGATACGCCCAACGCCCTGCGGGCGGTCGCCGGCAACCTCTGTTCCGATTTCGGCAACGGCTCCCCCAAGGGCGATAATACGATCCGCTGGCTTTCCGGCGAGGACGATTGGGCATTTGGCGGCGCGATTCGCGATATGTGGCGGCCGGAATGCTACGGCGATCCCGGACGGGTCGGATCGGCAGACTACTGGTGCCAAACTGGCGATGCGGGCGGCGTTCATATCAATTCGGGCGTCCCCAATCATGCCTTTGCGCTGCTTGTGGATGGTGGCCAGTACAATGGCAAAACGATCGCTGCGCTGGGCATCCCCAAAGCCTCCCATATCTTCTGGCGCGCAGCGGTTACCTACCTGCAGGCGGCCAGCGACTTTCATGATCTCGCCACGGCGCTGGAAACCTCGTGTACCGATCTGATCGGGACGCCACTTTTCGAACTCACGACGGGTGCCGGCCCCTGGGGCAGCACCGGTCCCGCCATCACTTCTGCGGATTGCCAGGCGGTAACAAACGCGATCGAGGCGACCGAACTGCGCGACGAGACCCCTTGCTCCTTTGCTGCCCTTCTCGACGCGGATGCCCCGGCGCTGTGCAGCGGCAACGCACCCAATACGATTTTGCTGCAGGATTGGGAAAGCGGATCCTCGGGCTGGACAGCAACCACGCGAGCCGTCGCAAATCCATCCACATTTGATGCACCGGATTGGTCGATCCAATCGAGCCTGCCGGGGAGTCGATCCGGCTCGGCCATGTTTGTTCCCAATGTCGTGGTCGGCAATTGCGGGGCGGACACCGAAGCGGGCGTACTCGTCCTCGAGTCCCCGTCGATCTCCCTGCCCGCAGATATCACGACAGCCCGCATCGCCTTTGACCATTGGGTCGCGACCGAGACTGAGTGGGATGGCTCAAACGTGAAGATTTCGGTCAACGGAGGCACCTGGAGCCTGATTCCCGGCTCCGCCTTCAGCTTCAACTCCTACAACGCGACGCTGAAGACGAGTGACAACCCGAATACCGGCGAGCCAGCCTTCTCGGGCACCGATGGCGGGTCCAATGGGGGCAGCTGGGGCCAATCCCAGATCAGCCTGGCGAGCCTCGCCAATCCGGGCGACACCATCGCCTTGCGCTTTGAGCTTGGCACCGACGGCTGTAACGGCATCATCGGTTGGTATGTCGACGATCTGCGGGTGTTTGCCTGCGAAGGGGGCGTTGCCCCCACACCGACGCCACAGCCGACCGAAACACCAGCACCCACAGAGACGCCCGAGCCCACCGAAACACCGGCACCGACCGAAACGCCCGGGCCGACCGAAACCCCGGAGCCAAGTCCGAAACCCACAGAGACACCGGCACCAACCCCTGCAGGACTCTGCAGCCAGCCGGAAGCGGCCATTCCGGACGCTGGCGGCAGCTTGTCCGACAGCATCAATCTGCCGCCCTCGGGCACAATTGCCGATCTGAACCTGTCGGTTTCGATTACCCATAGCTGGGTCGGCGACCTTCAGGTGACCCTCACCCATGAGGAGTCGGGCACCAGCGTGGTCCTCGTAGATCGACCCGGCAACCCGGGTGCGAGCGATTGGGGCTGTGCGGGAAATGATATCGAGGCGCTCCTCGACGACGAAGCCTCCGCGGCCGTCGAGGATGAATGCAGCAATGGAACGCCCACCATCGCGGGCACCTTCGTCCCCAACAACCCCTTGTCCGCATTTGATGGGCAAAACCTGGGCGGCGAGTGGACTCTGGCAGTGAGCGATGCTGCTGCTGGCGATACCGGCACTCTCGACCTCTGGTGTCTGCAACCTACCGAGGCGCCCCCGGCGACGCCGACGCCTGTCCCGACGCCGACACCGACGCCAACAGCGGAACCCACCCCGGAGCCGGTATGCGGCAACGGCGCGGTCGAGACCGGCGAGCAATGCGATGATGGCTCGGAAAACGGCAACACCTGCTGTCAGAGTGACTGTCAGTTCAAGCCCGACGGCCCGGCCAGCTGCGATGGGAACACCTGCACGATCGACACCTGCACCGCGGGTGAATGCTCAACGGACGGTTGTCAGACCGGCGACGCCTGCGGGGTATGCGGCGGTACTTGTTCGACGGCGGGGGGCTCATGTGAGTGCGCCTTCTGAGGTTGTGAGATACCTCCAGCCCGATCGGACATAGAACGTGCTCACGCGCTTTGAGCTTCCTTTTCTCGGCACGATCGCCAGCCACGACCTGCTCGTAGGACTGGCCATCGTGATTTGCGTCGGCCTCGGCCTGCGCTGGACCATCGTCCGCGAGCAACTCCCCCCGGGACGAGTCCTGATCGCCATCTTTTTGATGATGGTCATTGTGCTCGCCGGTGGGCGCCTGCATTTCGCCATCACCAAATGGCACTTCTTTGCGGCCGACCCCACAAAGCTCTTTCGCCTGAGCAGCGGCGGCCTCCATGCACCGGGTGCGATCGCCTGCCTCACGATCGGCGGCTGGTTCGTCCTGCGGGCCTTGCGCCTGCCGATCGGCCGCTTTGTTGATGGTCTCGCACCAACCGTCGGTATCGGTATCGCCCTGGCCCGCTTTGGCTGCTTCCTCAATGGATGCTGCTACGGCGAGATCTGCGACCTCCCTTGGGGCATCTCTCTGCCCTCGGACAGCTATACCTACCATTCGCAGATCGAAGCCGGCGTGCTGGACCGGGGCGCCCCGCACTCTCATCCCGTCCACCCGCTGCCGCTTTACTTTGCCGGAGTCGGCCTGCTGATCTCGGCGATTCTTCTCTGGAGGCGTCCCCACCGGCGCTACGAGGGCGAGCTTGGCGTGATTCTGCTCTTTCTCTTCTCCGCCTCGAGCACGATTCTGGAATTCTGGCGCGCCGAGCACGCCTACCGCATCTATTGGGGCCCGCTCCCCCAGCTCTTTTGGGTCAGCCTCGCCATGACCGTGGCGGCCGGGATCCTCGGTTTTCGACTGAATTGCTCGGCGCTCGACGAAAGCAACGACCACCTCGGGGACCGCAGGGATCCGCCCCCCGGCCCGGCCGGATTGAATTCACCCGAGGCTCAGAAATAGATCACCGAGAAGACCTGCCACAAACAGCAACCCGAAACGACGGTTGAACCAGAACACCACGGCGACAAAATAAAGCGGCCAGATCCCGGGGGGCAGATCTTCCGGCTCTTCAGCAGGCCGCGGATGCGCGTAGATCTGACGAACCCGCTGAATCGATGGTGCTGCGAGAAAACAGAGAAGCATCGGCCATTGAAAATAGCCGCTCAGGACCAGGGCGCCAACGATCACGAATTGCAATACCAGCATGGCCACCACGGCACGACGGGATTGCCTCTCGCCCAGAAGGACCGGCAAGGTCCGAATCCCCTTGGCGGCATCCAGATCGAGCTTGTCGATATGCTTACCGAACAGCACAGCCGTCGGGCCCAGCCCGTACGCGACGCTCGCCCACGCCACTTCCGCACTCCATTGCCCCGTCACCACATAATAAGTCCCGCCCACCATCAGCGGCCCCCATACCGCCAGGACAGCAGGCTCGCCGAGGCCGATATATTTCAGAGGCCAGGTGTAGAAAAGGACAAAAAAAGCGCCCGCGGCCAACAGCCAGAGAACGCCTTCCCCCCGGGTCATCACCAGCCACACGCCGATCAGCAACGCGGCAGCACCGGTAATGGCGGCATAGCCCATCAGTCCCCGCACCGAGAGGAATCCGGCCTGAACCGTCTGCGGCCCGTATTGGGTCCGGAAATAATTCCCCTCGTCGACGCCCTTCCAATAGTCGGTCAGGTCGTTGATGAGATTATTGGTTGCGTGGGCGAGGCACAGGCCGAGAACACACAGCAGGAAGGGCTCCCAGGAAAAAAGTCCCGCCTTGGCCGCCAGCAGTCCACCGAACGCCGCCGAGACGAAGGTCATCACCAGAACAGCGGCGCGGGACGCGATCAACCAACGAGAGACGAGATCGAGATCATCCCATTCAGCCTTGTCGATTCGGGGCATGACGCTCAGGGCCTGCCCCCACATCTTGAAGTTTGGCATCAATCGCTCTTCCCGGCCTCAGCCGTCCAGTTGTTCCTGAGCGCTCAAATCCTTTTTCAGGGTGCGCGCCGAAAGCATATAATGAACCGTGGACCACAGCGCCCCGATGCTGGTCGTCCAGACCAGAGCATACCGGACACTTTCCACGCCGTATTCCGGAGAAAATGTATCCGAAAGCCAGCCGACAAACTGCGGACCCAAGCCTAGACCAATCAGGTTCAGAACCAGCAGCAGGACGGCCGAGGCTTGCGATCGCCAACGTGCCGGCACCATCGTCTGGGTCAGGGCGAAGGTAGGGCCGAGGTACGTGCTACCCAGCAGCGCCGGCAGAAGGCTCCAGCCGATCGCGGTCCAGGCTCCGTCCGACATATAGAAGAGGTACATGAAGGGCACGCTCAACCCGGTGGTCAGAGCGGGAAACCAGGTGTACCAGCGCACGTCCCGCTTCGAGAGACGATCCGTGATCGCGCCACCCAGATAGGTTCCTGCGACGCCGGCCGTCAGAGCCACAGCAGCCAGAACATAACCAAGTTCGGAGCGAGAGAATCCATGGACACGCTCGAGAAACGCCGGATTGAAGGAACCCGCACCGTAGCCGATGAAGGCATGAAGCGCCCCGGCAAAAGCCAGATGTAAAAAAGACCGCCGTGCCATCAAGAATCGCGCAACATCACCAATGGGCTCGCGCCGCACCGGTTCCGGTTGTGACTCCCAGTAGCCTCGGGTCGGATTCTTGAGAGTGAGCCGCACGATCGCGGCCAAGAATATGCCCGGAAACCCGACGACAAAAAAAGCCGCCCGCCAACTCATATTCTCGGCGACCCATCCTCCGGTCGCATATCCGATGGCACTACCGATCGGGATACCGAGGGCATAGATCGCCAGCGCCGTCGCGCGCTTGGAAACGGGAAAGAAATCCGCCAGCATCGAGTGCGCCGGTGGACTGCAACCAGCCTCGCCAATGCCGACCCCGACCCGGGCCAGCGCCAGCATCGTGAAAGAGCGAGCAAAGCCCTGCAATGCGGTCATTGCGCTCCAGAAAAAGAGCGCGATCGCAATCAGATTCCGTCGCGAACCCCGGTCCGACCAGCGGGCGATCGGGATCCCGAGGGTCGAGTAGAAGATGGCGAAAGACGTGCCGGAGAAAAACCCCAACTGGGTATCACTGAGGTTCAGATCTTCCTTGATCGACTGGAGGAGGATCGCCACGATTTGCCGATCGATGAAATTGAAGATGTAGACGATCAGCAGGAGCGCGAGTGCATATTGGGTATAAGCCTTCGAAAACTCGCCTTCGCGCTCATTCGTTGGTTCGTCTGCCATGGACAGCGATCCTTCAGCAACCAGCCCGCAAGTTCAAACGAGAAGCGTCGCTCTGCCTGAAATTCTCTGCAATACCTCGCCCGGCTGCTCTATTTGCCCGATTTGCGTGCTGGTGAATATTTCTGCTTCACAGAGCAGAGAGGAAAGCAGGAGAATTGAACCCATGATGGCAGGAATTTTTCTTTTGCAGGCGATCGCGATCGGACTCGCCTGGCGTGGCGACCGGACCACCGCCGCCGGCCTTGGGCTGGGCAGTATCGTCCTCGCCGTCCTTTTATTTTCGCACCACGCCAGCAGCGAACTCGGCCTCTCCTTCTGAAATGATGTCGATTTCCTTCGCGCGCAACCTGAATGCCATCGCGGCAATCCTGCTCTGCGGCGTGCTTGGCGGCGCATTCGCTGCGCAATTTATCGGGCAGGAGATGCCCTGCCCTCTCTGTCTCCTGCAGCGCATCGCCATGCTCGGCGTCGCGACTGGTGCTCTGATCAACGTACGATTCGGCCCCTCCACCGGAGGCTACGGCGTATCCTTGCTGAGCGCGTTGTTCGGCGCCTGCGTGTCGGCCCGCCAGATCCTTCTGCATATCCTGCCGGGCGACCCCGGCTACGGCGTTCCCGTTTTCGGGATGCAGCTCTATACGTGGGCGTTGGTGGTCTTTCTGATCACCCTGCTTCTGGGGTCAGCGATGCTGCTGCCGGCCTCCCAATTTCGCGAACCTCCAAGACCTCGGCCGCTCTCCAGTCTGCACAAACTGGCTTTTTTTCTGGTCCTCGTGATCGCTGCGGGAAACGCTCTGGCCACCTTTGCCGAATGTGGTCCGGGCATCTGTCCGGCCAACCCGGCGAGCTACCGACTTCTTGACAACTCTTGATGCGGCCCCGCGGACGAACGCGAGCGATTCATCACGATTTTGATTGCCGCCAGTATTTTCGCTCCAGAACTTCTTCTTGCGAGAGGAAATTATAGATCCTGCGGATAAAGCGAAATGCACTGCCGTAACGAATGAACTCATCGGGGTGAATCAGAATGGCCTCGGTCGGGCGGCGGTCGTCCGCTGTTTTCGCAACCCGCAGGATACACGTATGGCACGGCGCCTCGATCCGTTTTCGTTCGAGAAGATAGGTCACATAGGCTGCCGTCTGCACCTTGTGCGCCACGCCGATGGACTTGGATGTCTTCAGGTCGATCAAAACCGGAACGCGGAGGTCGGGAGCCACATCCACTTCCTTTGGCGGACGGTTCCAGCTGCTGTGCGCGATCAGCCCGGCCAGATTCGCCGTGCCAAAAGCGTCCGCCGTTCCCGCAGACCAGAGATGTTCGTCCACGCTCCAGAGTCGTTCCTCCACGCCTTCGGGATCGGGCTCGAAACCGACAGCATCGAGCCAATCGATCGCCAACTGGCCGGCTCGCGCCACAAGTTCAGGATCGAATCCGGGGCGATCCGGGCCGGGCGATTCAGTCTCGGGCGGCAGTCCGAGCCGCTCACGCAAATGGGCTTCCACCAAACCGTGGGCGGCAGTCCCGAAGGCGCCCGCTGCGTTTTTCTCCACCTCGCAATACGGCTCGCGAGCCAGACGTGCCTGAAGTCGGGCAACGAGGGCGGTCGCCTGCTGGGGGTCCAGCTCCTCGGCCATGAGGGCCTCGAGCTCGGCCATCACCCGCTGGCGCTCCAAATTACCCGCCCATTTGGTCAAAAACGGCTTGCCGATCCCCCGGTCGATGACCGATGTCGTTCTCGGCATCGGCCGGTCCGAGCCCGGCAGTCGGTAATGATCGGCATCGGGATTGGGGAGACGGGGGATTTCGGATTCCTTGAGCGGTGCCATATGGTTCCTGCCTATCGAAACCAGCTTCGGGAATCGACCGCTGGCATTCGGGAAGAGCGAAGGCTTTCAATAGGAAGATGAATCCCTGCGCGAGCATCGATGGCGAAGAGGTCGTTCTGGCCACCGGCACTCTCGGTAAATTCGTAGGTGCTACGGGCGATACCGTTGTCCATGGAACCTACCGGGACTCCGGGACATGGGCGCCGGAACTATTGCGGCTGCTGCTTGAGGACCTGCTCGGCAAGGGCGGCACCCTGATCGATATCGGCGCCAATATCGGACTGGTCGCGATTCCCGTGACCGAGGATTCGTCGGTCCGGACCTTTGCCTTTGAACCAGACCCGCGCAACGCCGAATTACTGCGACGAAACGTCGCCCTGCACGATCTGGAGAACCGAATCTCCGTACACGAAAGTGCTCTCTGGTCCCGTAGCGGAGAAATGACCCTGCAGAGAGATCGCGAGAACCACGGGGACCAACGGCTTGTCCACGCACCAACTACTGGAATCCCTTCGGTCACGGTTCCGCTGGCGAGGCTCGATACTCTGGTCGAAGCCGATGCACTCGAATCGCCAGTCGTCGCCAAAATTGATACGCAGGGCGCCGAGGTCGATGTTTTGCAAGGCGCGGGCGCCCTCCTCTCCCGGATCGATGCAGCCATCGTCGAAGTATGGCCGTCGGGGCTCGCTCGTGTCGGGCGAAAGCTCGACGAACTCGAGACACTGCTCGCATCAGAATTCAGCCACGCACGGTTACTGCTGGACGACCAACCCCTTTGGCCTCTCGTTCCCATTGCCGAAGAGTTCGAACGACTGGCGGCGGTTCCGACGCTGGCCGCCGAGGAGACCTTCTTCGATATCCTGGTCAGTCGGCACCCCGAGCCGCTTTCCCGATAAGCTCGGCGGGCCCGGCGCGCCGACTGCCGCGATCGCCTACCCCACGGAGCGGTTCGACGCCGACGAACGAGGCTGTGGAACGATAGGGGAATCTTCCGGTTGGAAATTAAAACCGAGTAAAATCAATTAATTATAGCGGCCCTATCCTGCGACTGTGCTTCTCTGTACCAAACTCCAGCCGCCCGCCCGACGACTCCAGAACACGAAAGCCCCTCTCCGCGAGGGAGCAGAGGCTTCCAAGTTGTGTTGCTGAGTGATGCGGGACTATGGCCGCAAAACAATGACGGGAATCTCGCGGCTGGTGCGCGACTGGTAGATATCGTACTGGCCTTGATTGACGAGGTCGGCCGCTTTCCAAAGTCGCGCACGCTCTTCGCCTTGCGCGATCGAGGCCTGGACGGACATGCGCTCCCGCCCGACTTGAATCTCGACATCCGGAGTCGACTGCAGATTGTGGAACCAACCCGGATGCTGCGGTGCGCCGCCCTTGGAAGCAATAACCACGAAGGCATCCCCATCGCGGACATAAAGCAGCGCTGCGGTGCGCGGCAGCCCGGTGCGCCTGCCGGTTGTGCGCAGGAGAAGCATCGGGCGCCCCATCAGGTTGGCTCCGATCCGACCGTCGCTGACCTCGTAGAGCCATTGGTGAAATGTCAGCAGCGACCCTGCCAGCGATTCAACAAACGGTGGTAATTCCACGAACGAGTCTCCTAGGCAAAGACTTCGGCGAAGAGTGCCTGCATGGAGGCGAAGGATTTCTCGTCCGCGGCCGCATCATACCCAAGCGGCATTCCGTAGGTTGACGCCTTGGCGTCAGCCCCCGGATTGGAAAATCCGTGCAGCGCCCCGGGGTAGGCCTCGAAGCGATAGTCCGCCTCCGCATCCTGCATCTCCCGGGCAAGGTTCTCGATATCCTCTTCGGGCACCAGCGCATCGGCCGCACCGTGGCAAACCAGAACACGTGCCTTGACTTCACCCTTGGCCGGCTTGTGGAAAGAACCCAGCGATCCGTGAAAGCTCACCACAGCTCGCAAGGGAGCGCCGATGCGTGCCTCATGCAAAACGATGGCACCGCCGAAACAATAGCCCATTGCCGCGATCTTGTCCGACGCGACTTCCGGACGTGCACTGAGAAAATCCATGGCGGCTTGAAACCGTTGTTCACCAACCTGAATATCGCTCAGGACCGTGCCCATCAGTTCTGTCGCCGCCGCGGGGTCGTCACCGACCCGCCCGTCTCCGTACATATCGACCGCGAGTGCCACGTAGCCCGATTCGGCCAACTGACGCGCCCGCCCTCGAATATATTCGTTCAAGCCCCACCATTCATGAACCACGATCACCGCCGGTCGCGGCGTATCGCCTTCGGGCAAGGCCAAAAAACTGCGGCAGGTCATACCCGCTGCCGCGTACGTGATCTCCTCTTCTCGAATCGCCATACCGTCTCCTTACGCAAGGCGTGCCGTCGCTTCAATCCAGATGAGACGCGAAAAAAGCCCCGACGGCAGCCAGCGCCTCGTCGGCCTCCGGCACCGGCAACCCATGCCAGCCGTGGATCATTTCCGGCACGATCTGCAGCGTCGTATCCACGCCCGCCCGGGTGGCTTTTTCCGCAAGCTGTCGCGAGTCGTCGCGAACCAGATCGGCACCACCTGCCTGCAGCAAAAGCGGCGGGAATCCGGTCAGATCCGCTTCAATCGGGGAGGCCAATGGCGAGCGCAAATCCCCTGCGGCACCCACATAGTCGCGCCCTCGGGCCCGCAGCCAGTCCGTCGTCAGAAACGGCTCATCGGGGCCCTGTGCGGCAGTACCGCGCGCCTCGAGATCAAACCATCCCGACAGAGTCGCCGCGCAGGCTGGCATGGGATCGCCCGCATCTCGAAGCAGCGCAAGAGCCGCCAAAACCATGCCGCCCCCGCAGGAGTCGCCGATCAGGGCGATCCGGCCTGGATCCACCCCGTGATCGAGGAGGCCACGATAGGCTTGCGCACAATCCGTGACACCCGCAGGGCAGGGATACTCCGGTGCGAGCCGGTAGCCGATTTCCAGTACGGCCAGCCCGGTATTGCGACTGATCCGCGCACCGTAAAATAGATAGTCGGACAGATCGCAGGAGATAAAGGCACCGCCGTGGAATTGCAGAACCACTGCATCACGCGCCATCGCTTCGGGTGTGCCAATTTTCGCGGCCGGAACGCCCAGCAAATCCATCCCCTCCACAATCATATCGTCGCCGAAGGGGTGCCCATGGACCTGAGCCATTTTTTCGCGGACCTCGGCTACGGAATCTTCCGGATCGGCAAAGCCCATAGGCAGAGCCGGCAATAATTTCTGGAATTCGGGGGAAACGGCCATACCTCGCCATAAGTCCTGCGCCTGAAAAAATCCACTCCCGCCAGCCCGCGCGGAACTTGGCCCGGCCGCTGATTCATATTAACCTCCCACTCGAAACTTGAGATACGACCATGCGCAGCGATCCAACAGGAACTTCCCATACAAAGATGCCACAGGAATCCCTGAGAGGCCTGGAAAAGCCTCTCGTGCGCTTTCACGAATGGCTCAACCAGAGCCCGAGCGGCCAGCGTGGGATCGCCTTCTGGCAGAAACATGGTGCCGGGCGCGTCGTCCGATGGCTGACACAAGCCCGATGGGAGCCGCATGGTCTCGAGCGCGTGCAGTCCCTGCAGCCAACCCGCGGAACGATTCTGGTGTCCAACCACCGCTCTTTTTTTGATATGTTCGTGACCCTGTCGGTGCTGTTTGTCGAGCACGGCATGTTCCGGAATTTATTTTTTCCCGTGCGCACCAAATTTTTTTATACCAACCCGCTTGGCCCGATCGTATCGGGGTTCTTCTCGGGCTTCTCGATGTGGCCGCCGGTCTTTCGCGATGAACGCAAATCCATGCTGAATCCGATCGGTGTACGACAACTTCTCGAGGTCCTCGCCCAGCCGGGTTCCTGTATCGGCCTGCACCCCGAGGGCCGGCGGAACGTCGACGCAGACCCATACTCACTGCTCGCGGCCAAGGCCGGTGTGGGCCATATGGTGCGGGAGACCCACCCGGATACCCTGATCGTCCCGGTTTTCATCAGCGGCCTGAACAACGACTTTCTCGATCAGGTGTGGATGCGAGTCCTGCCGAGTCGGCGCAAGGAAGCGACAACCATCCGTTGGGTTTTCGGCGCACCTCTCCGGGCGGGCGACCTGTGCGAAAAAGGCGACGCCCAGGCGATCGCCGACTACCTTCTCCACGAAGAAATTTTCAATCTAGCCGAAGAGGCGCGTGCCCACGATTGTGGAGAGACCGCGCGACAAGCCACGGCTGCCGGCTGAAAGCCAGCGGGTGCACTTTCGGGCGCCAATTCGTAGGCTGGCAGGATGCAATACACGGGACAAATCGTTGGATGGCACCACCTTCCCTTTGGCAAACACCCGCAAGACGTCGAAGAACTCGCCGTCCAGGCTGTTCGGGGAGCCCTCGAGCATGCCGGGATTGCCGCAGATGAAGTGGATGCGATCTATGCGGGACAGTTCAATGAAGGGTTCAGCCCGCAGGGCTTCCCGGCCTCCCTCGCTCTGCAGGCCCATGAGGACCTCCGCTTTACGCCGGCGACCCGCGTAGAGAATGCCTGTGCGACGGGCTCGGCTGCGGTACATCAAGGTTTGCAGGCCATCGAGGCCGGCTCGGCCCGGACTGTTCTGGTTGTAGGCTTCGAGAAGATGTCGGGCGTGTCCGGTCGGGAAGTCGGCGACATCCTTCTGCGCGCGAGCTACGTCAAGGAAGAGGCGGAGATCCCGGGCGGTTTTGCCGGGGTCTTCGGCAAAATTGCCGAGCAATACTTCTCGCGGTTCGGCGACCAAACCGAAGCTCTTGCGCGGATTGCCTGCAAAGGGCATCGCAACGGAGCGCAAAACCCACTCGCCCACCTGCAAAAGGAACTCTCACTCGAATTCTGCCTGGAGCCTTCGGACAAGAACCCGCGCGTAGCCGGTCCGCTCAAGCGCACCGACTGTTCACCTGTATCCGACGGGGCCGCCGCCTTGATTTTGCAAACACCGGAAGCGGCCGCCGGAAAAACTCGTCGTATCGGTTTTCGTGCCGCTGTCCATGTGCAGGATTTCCTTCCCATGAGCCGGCGTGACATCGTCCTTTTTGAAGGTTGCCGCGAGGCATGGCAACGAGCCCACCAAATCGCCGGCACTTCGGTTGGCGACCTCTCTTTGGTGGAAACCCATGATTGCTTCACGATTGCCGAACTCATCGAGATGGAAGCGATGGGCCTCGCCCCGGTTGGTCAAGCGGGTGCCCTGATTGCAGAAGGACAGACCGAAATCGGCGGCCGCCTCCCGGTGAATCCCTCGGGCGGGCTGAAAGCCAAAGGTCACCCGATCGGCGCGACGGGGGTCTCCATGCATGTGCTCGCCGCCCAACAGCTCTGCGAGAACGCCGGCGCGCTTCAGGTGCAAAACCCCCGACTGGCAGGAGTATTCAATATGGGTGGTGCCGCAGTCGCCAATTACGTGAGCATCCTCGAGCGGCAGGCCTAGACGCAACGAAGGGGCGGGCCCGAGACGCTGCCTGGCTTCCGAACCTCGCGACGCGCAGCGCTCAGTCCTTGGGCCGCTGGGCTGCGGTCAATCGCTTCTGGTCCGTGGCCGTAAAGCTGGTGACCAGACGCTCATTGTAGAGCAGCGGCACGTAGATCGTAAGATCCGAAGTCCCTTTCTGGATCATCGAGGCATCGCCCACCTTTCCGAAATCCAACTCGAGGGCCAACTTCTTGAGTCCAAACGGATATTTCGCCAAACCGCCGACCACACGAACCACCTGAAGTGAATCCACGGCAAAATACATTTGGCCTTCGAAATGGCGCGCGGTCTTCTCGCGCGCGGCAATCTCGACTCGGTGCGCCGGTACCCCGCCGATTACGGTGTCCCCCGCGTAGGTGACCTTGTAGTTCTTCTTGCGGTCGGGGCCGAATACTCGCAGCATCGGGTCGCCCTGCAGATCCGGTTCGCAGTCGCCCAGATCTGTCTTTTTCCCGTCGAGTCGACAGCCAAGAATCTTCATTTGCTGTTGCTGGCCCTGAAAGTCCCAGACGTCTGCTTCGATCTCCCAGGTCTTGCGCAGGGACCCGTCATCCGGGTCGAGAATTTTTCGGACAATCTGCCGCCGACTGTAGTTCCCGGGGAACTCGTCCTCGATCGCCCCAACTCGCTTGGCAATCTTCTCGACCAAAGCCGGGCCGTCGACGGCCGCCGCTGGAGCTGCGCCCATCGCCGCACCCGATGTGCTCAGGCACAAAGCGATGGCGATCGAAACGCCACACAGGAACCGCGACTTGCGCGAAAACCTCACGAGGTCATTTCCATGATCTTCTGGTCGAGTTCCTTTTGGGCGTCATTCTTGGGCGGCTGGGGCGTCATGATTTTCGTCATATCGCCATCCACCTTGATCCGACCGGACATGAAGGCCTGCATCGCGGCGGCCTGATTCTGGTCCACGACCAGAGCGCGTGCCGTATCGTAATCGGTCGTGACGGTCACATCGGCTCCGTCGACGTGGCCCTTGCCGAGCTTGCCGGCTCCCTCGCTGGAATCGAGATGAAAATGAAGGACCTCGTCGCCAAAAGGCATGCCCTTGACGATTTGGTTCATCTTCATTTTCACCGCAGGTGGCGGCAACTGCCCATCGTATTCTTCCTGAAGGGCGATGATGGCATCCAGCCAGGCTTCACTTAAAAATGGATTCTTGCTCATGGAACGACACTCCTGAAGTCTTTTTTAGGTTCTTCCTCTCCGGTCCACGGTCGCGGGCCGGACTCCCCTACGCTGCTATCAGAAGCCGCTCAGGTCAAGCCGGCGACCAGCGGGGCAGAACCACCCCTTCCTGCGGCGCCGGGAAGACCACGCGGACCTCCATCCCGATGGCCACATGCCCCTCCGAGAGCGAGTTCAGCGGGGCCGAGGCCTCGGTGACGAGATTGCCGACAAAGCGGATCCCAGGATCTTCGGCGAGGGAAACTACCGCCACGTTATAGGGGGCGACCTCCGCATAGGCCGGCAGCAATGGTGGGTGGGGCCGCACATAGGACCAGATATGACCCTCGCCCGAGGTCCGTCGCCAAACAGTTTCCAGAGACTGACAGACAGGACACATCGGGCGCGGTGGCATTCGCCACCGGCCGCATTCACCGCAGGCCTGCACCCGAAGTTCGCCGACCGCTGTGCCCTCCCAGAAGGGTGCGCTCACGGGATCTTCGGTGTCGGGCAAAAGAAACGATGATTCCATGGGCTAATTCCTCAGGAGCAGAGCGCTCGTGGGAACGCCCTCCCCGCTGGTCACCAAGCAGACATCCGCGTTCTCGACCTGTGCCGTCGATGTCCCGCGCATTTGCCGGACGCCCTCGAGAATGAGGTTGAATCCGTGCACATAGGCTTCGGACATCCCGCCCCCGGAAGTATTGGTCGGCAGCCGCCCATGCGGCCATTCCAGCGCGCCGTCCTCGGTGAAAGCGGCGCCCTCCCCGCGGCCGCAAAACCCGTAGCCCTCGAGCGAGAGCGGAATCAGGGGGCTGAAAGCGTCGTAGATTTGCGCCACCTTGACGTCGGCCGGTGTGAAATCAGATGCGGCCCAGAGCTTGCGAGCGGTCGCCCACGCCGGGCCCTGAAGCGGATCCTCACAGAAAAAGTTGGTCATGACCTGGTGTTGTGGTGGCAAGCCCTGCGCCGCCGCATGAATCCAGACCGGCGACGAACGTAGGTCTCTGGCGCGGTCCGCACCGGTGATCACCACCGCCAATGCCCCGTCGGTCTCCAGACAATTATCGAACAAACAAAGCGGTTCGGAGATCCATCGGGACTTCATATAGGCCTCGCGCGTCAGTTCTTTCGCCTGCATCATCGCGTTCGGATTCCGGTTGGCATGGCCGCGAAAGGCCAGTGCGACATTGGCGAAATGGTCGCGGGTCGCGCCAGTCTCGTGCATATAGCGCCGCGCCAGCATGGCAATCTCGTCGACGGGCCGCAGCAACCCGAAGGGTCGACTCCACGACTGAAACCCGCTGATGCGTTGCGAGACCTGCGCCCATGGACGACTGCCCGCATCCGCGCGCTTGCGGGCCCGCCAGGCCACCGCCGTGTTGCACTGCCCCGTGGCAACGGCCATGGCCGCATGCGCGATCACGCCGCAACCCGCTCCGCCACCGTAACCGACCTGTCCGAAATAGTGGATATCGCCGAACCCGAGATTCCGAGCCACTTCAACCTCGCGACCGTCCTCCATCGAGAAAAGCGAGAGCCCGTCGACTTCGGCGGCCGCCATACCCGCATCGTCCAATGCCGCACGAATCGCCTGGCAGGCAAGCGATAGTTCGGAATCCTCGAGGCCCTTGCCGAACGCCGTCTGCCCAATCCCCACGATTGCGGTCTGGTCGCGAATCCCTGATGCCATCCCGGTTTTCATACCAGTTCGAAGGCGCGGGCCGAAAGCTGAATCGCCCATCATTTGCGAAACCGTCCGTCCGTGTGGATGATCGGCAAGACAGGAGATCAGCATGGCGACAATCGAGCGAAGTTTCGGACCCAACAGCACCACCCGGGAGGTCCTGTCCGGCATCGACCTGCAGGGAAAAACGGCCTTGATCACGGGCGCATCAGGAGGATTGGGGGCGGAAACGGCCCGCGCTCTGGCTGCCGCCGGCGCCAACGTCATTCTCACCGCACGCGATCTCATCCGGGGGCAATCTGTCGCCGAAAGCATCCGCGGCGAAAGTCCGAACGTGCAGGTCGAACTTCAGGAACTCGAGCTGGACTCCTTTGCCAGCGTCCGACGCAGTGCCGATGCCATTCTGGCCGGGACACCTTCGCTGGATTTGCTGATCAATAACGCCGGGATCATGGGTTGCCCCCTGATGCGGACGAGCGAGGGGCATGAGATGCAGTTTGGCACCTGCCATTTGGGGCACTTCCTGCTGACCGCGAAATTGATCCCGGCGCTGCGCCGCGCACCCGCGGCTCGGGTGATCAATCTCAGTTCTGCCGGCCATTTCCTTGGCGGCATGGATCTCGAGGATCCGGACTTCCACGCAAAGCCCTATGATAAATGGGCTGCATACGGTCAGGCAAAAACCGCCAATATTCTCTTTTCCGTCGGACTCGAGGCGCGATTCGGCCGCGAGGGAATTCACTCTTTTGCCGTGCACCCCGGCGCCATCGCGACCGATCTGGGGCGCCACCTGGATTCCGCCGACATCGAGCTTCTGATGGGAGGCAAGGACGGTAAACCACTCGAATTCAAAACCGTCGATGCGGGCGCAGCAACAACCTGCTGGGGCGCCAGCGCTCCGGAACTCGAGGGGCGGGGCGGGAGCTACCTGTTGGACTGTCGCGTCGCTTCGCTCAGCGACGAAGCGAGCGAAGGGGTCGCCGCCTACGCCATCGATAGCCAAACCGCCGAGGCACTATGGGAACTCTCCGAGTCCGCCTGCGACGTTCAGTTCGCCTGAGCTAACGACACAATCCGATTGCCATCAATTCCTGCGCCGCCTGTTCCTTCCAGCCTCGATTTGCCCGAGGGCTCGCGGGACTCGGGTGCAAAACCGTCTCGATCCGAAGGGCGTCGGTCCCCAGCGTGCGGCGGGCACGATCCGCAGCAAATGCGCCGACCCCAACGAGGAGGTCGGGGGCCAATATATCGACGAGCTTGCGCAGGTGGCGGTCACAAGCGGCGTAGATCGGCTCCCTCTCGGCCGCAGGCAATTTATCAGGGGTCCGGTTGCGACCCGACTCCTCGACAAAAAGCAGCGGGCAGTAATTGACTACGAAATTATCGGCAAAAAAGTTCTCGGGGTCGCCCCAATGCTCGGCCACAGCCCCCCAGAGTCGGGCCCCGCTGACCTCGGAGCGTGTGCAGTCAAAACCAGTGATCGGCCGCTTTGGGTGTTCGGCCGGGGGGCGTTTGATTTTGGCCTCGATGCCCATCCAATCCCGAACCATCGCGACCTCACCAAACGGCACACCTGTCTGGGCCATCCCGAATGGCCCCGGATTCATGCCGAGAAAGATCGTCTTTTTCCTGGAACCAGCAAACCTGTCGACGTAGACCCGGTGGGCGGCACTCGCATAGTCGAGCGGATTATAGACAAACGCCACCGGTGCAGCGAATGTCAATCCGCGCATCGACCGGGACAAGGCGCGGCCAGCATTCCACACCTGCCGCGCAATCGGCGAGTCGGTACTCACCCCGCTGCGAGAACCTTTTGTACCGCAGCAACAACGTCCTGATGAATCCCGCCGCTGGTCGCGATCACACCCTTGTTGGCGCGCAGAGTTCGCCCCTGACCGAAATCCAGAGGGGCACCGGTTGTATCGCTGACCCGCCCGCCGGCGGCCTCCACAACGGCCAATCCTGCGGCATGGTCCCAAATCTTTTCTTCGTAATCGGCGCGAGTCGGCAACCGGAGGTAGATCGAAGCATCGCCACGAGACACAGCTGCATATTTGCACTGGCTGTCAATGCGGTAAGGCTCGGCCGTGATCCCCAAAGCTGCCGCGATCTGTGCCGAGGCCGAGTGATCGGAATGCCCGGATTCGACGGATTCACAGAAGCGGGCCTCGGCGACCGTTGCCGGTGCAGCCACGCGGATCGCTTCCCCCGCGATCCCCTCGCCATCGAGTTCGTGAACCATGGCACCGCCGCCGCGCACCCCACTGAAAAGCGATCCGGTTCCACGGGGACCAGGCAGGTTCGGACAACCCAAAACGCCGAGTACCACCTCGCCGTTCTCGATCAGGCCCAATGCCACAGCGTATTGTTCCCCACGCAGAAACCCCTTGGTGCCGTCGATGGGATCAATGGTCCAATAGCGCTCCGTATCCGCCTTGGCGCTACCGCGGTCAATCCATCCGAGAACTTCTTCCTCTTCGGGTTCGTACCCCATCTCGTCGGCTGCAGCCTCGACCACCGCCTGGCGTAATTCCGCGACTTCGTCTCCACGAAGATCGGCCGAACCTTCCTCGCCCACCACCAGATCATCCGGAAAGCATTGCTGCAGTTGCTCACAGACAATCGCCTGCGAGGCGAAGTCGGCCACCGTCACGGGGCTCTTGTCCTTTTTCTCGAGGGTGTCGGCGGTCACCAACCGCTGCTGCACGGCTCGGCAAATACTGGACGCCGCCCGCACGGCGTCAATTGCTGCCGCCAGATCTTTTTCACGCTCCGTCATTGTCTTCCTGCCTTCCGTCCAATGTTCTTCCGCCGAGAACGGCGTCTGCCTGCAAGCAGAGAAGCCGCACCTTGCCCTGTGCGACCAATCGGCCCTCTTCATCCCGCGACTCGGCTTCCCACAGTTGTGATTGTCGGCCGCGCGTCACCGGAGTCGCCGTCACCGTCACCTTGCCGGAACGCACAGCTCGAATAAAACTCGTGTGATTCTCCAGCCCAACCACACCGTGCGCATTTCCTCGCTCTCGCGACGACAGGCCGGCACCAATCGAGCAAACCGTCTCCACAGCGCTGCAATGAACACCGCCATGGACAATGCCATAGGGCTGGTGATGTCGCTCATCGACCACGTACTCGCCAACGACCTTTTCTCCGGACATTTCGAGGATTCGAAAACCCATCTGCTTGTCCCAATTCGAGGGAAAACCCTCGGGAATCTTGATTTCGCCTTCCACCATACCTCTGGACGTAGTACGCGAACGCATTGTGATCCACCCCGGGGCGTGGTTGAGCGTAAGAACGAAGGAGCAACATGAATATGTCCGAAACCCGTTTCGATATTCTCGGCATCGGGAATGCCATTGTCGACGTCCTCACCAACGCCAGCGAAGAATTCCTGACCGAGCGCAAGCTCGACAAGGGCTCCATGCGCATCATCGACTCCGAAGAGGCGGAAACGCTTTATTCCGAGATGGGCGCCGGCAAGGAGGCCTCGGGCGGATCAGCGGGTAATACGATTGCCGGCGTTGCCTCCCTCGGTAGCCGCGGTGCTTTCGTCGGCAAAGTCCGCCAGGACCAACTCGGCGAGACCTTTGCTCACGATATCCGCGAGCTGGGCGTTCATTTCGAGACAAAAATGGCCACCAGCGGCCCTCCCACAGCTCGTTGTCTGATTCTCGTCACACCCGATGCCCAACGGACCATGAACACCCATTTGGGGGCGTGTGTGACTCTGACCGAGAGTGACGTGGATGAGGAATTGGTGGAGGCCTCGGCCATCACGTATCTCGAGGGCTACCTCTGGGACCCACCCGAGGCGAAACAGGCCTTTCGCAAGGCCATGGGAATCGCGCACGGCGCCAATCGCAAGGTCGCGCTTACCCTCTCGGACGCCTTCTGCGTCGATCGATACCGCGAAGAATTCTGCAATCTGGTCGATGCCGAAGCCGATATTCTTTTCGCCAACGAGGCCGAGATCATTTCGCTTTACAAGGCCACGAGCTTCGACGAGGCCCTGCAGCAGGTAAAGGCCAGCGGAACGCTGGCCGCCCTGACCCGTGGCGAACGCGGCAGCGTGGTGGTTACGGGCAGCGAAGTCCACGAAATCGCCTGCGATCCTGTAGCGAAAGTCGTGGACACGACCGGGGCCGGGGATCAATTTGCGGCAGGCTTCCTGCATGGGTTGACGCAGGGACGGGACCTCCCCACCTGCGGTCGGCTCGGCAGTCTCGCTGCGGCCGAAATCATCTCCCATTACGGAGCTCGACCGGAAACATCTCTCGCCCAACTAGCGCAGGAGAAGGGGCTCTAGGATTCGAAGGATGCAGGAGCCGGTCGAAACCTGGAGGCAGGCGATCGCCGCGTGCCTCGATGCTGCTGGCAGCGAGGTTGTCGGTCGCCTCCACGCGATCGAGCTTGCCGCCCGCTACCAGAACCTCGACAGCGAGGGCCGACAGAATTTCCTGATCCTCCTGGCCGAGGAGTTCGGACCGTCGCCCGAGGCCATCGCCGCAGCCACCCGAGCCTGGCAGGAGGCCACCGAGGTCGGCCCGAGGATCGACGCCCAACGCCAATTGCGCCGCGCTCTTCGCCCCCCGTACAGACGCCTGTTCACGCAATTCCATGCCGTACCCGACAGGGCAAAATTCCTTGTCGATCTCCGCGCCGACCTGCTCACCATCGTGTCCCGGAGTCCCCAACTGCAAGCTCTCGACGATGCCCTGGTTTTCGTCCTGCGGTCCTTTTTCGATTTCGGCTTTCTCAAACTCGAACGGATCACGTGGAATTCGTCTGCGGCACTTCTGGAAAAACTTGTCGCCTACGAGGCGGTTCACGCCATCCGCTCGCTGGAAGATCTACGCAACCGACTCGATTCCGACCGCCGCTGCTACGCCCTCTTTCACCCGTCCATGCCCGGAGAACCACTGGCCTTTGTCGAGGTAGCGCTGGTCGCCGGCCTTTCGAGTTCGATTCAGAAACTGCTGGACGAGAAAGCCCCGGTCGGCGACCCCCACGCGGCCGATACCGCAATCTTCTATTCGATTTCCAGCCCCCAGAAAGGGCTGCGCGGCATCAGCTTCGGCGAGTATCTCCTGCGCGGGGCCGCCCGCCTTCTGCGGCAGGACCTCCCACAGCTTGGGACCTTCGCGACCCTCTCGCCCATCCCCGGCTTTCGGGTATGGCTGGAGAGCCGACTCGCGCGCGAGAACGCAGAATTCCTGGACCCGGATGACCCGCTGCGAGCAAGCCTGACGACCGTCCTCGAGAATCGCGAAAGTCTGCTCGAACCAGAGACCGCGGCCCAACTATCCCCGGACCTGCAAAAGCTTTGCGCCCGCTACTTCCATGCAACTCGAGCCGACGGAACACCGATCGACCCTGTAGCCCGATTCCACCTGCGCAATGGCGCTCGCATCGAAGCCATCCACGCCAACGCCGACATCTCGCCCAAAGGACTCCGACAATCCCTCGGATTGATGGTCAATTATCGCTATGCGGCGGAGACCCTGGAATCGAATCAGGCGACCTATGAGACCGAGCAGAAAATCCACGCCGCCGCAGCGGTCCGGGCGCTGCTCGACTAGGACCGCGGCTTACGAGGTTTTTGCAGGGAAGGCTTCCGCCCTCCGCCGGAAAAGGGAAGTCCATGCTGGCGGCATGCGCTCAAAAAACGGCTCGGCGGCAACAACTCCACGAGGAGGCTTTCGCCGGTGCCCGGGTGCTTGAATCCGAGACGCCAGGCGTGCAGCAGAATCTCTCGATCCGCCTTACGGCCGATCGAGGCGCGACCGTCCGGCTCGCGCTTCGCATAGACAAGATCGCCCAGGAGCGGGGCCCCGATCGAGGAAAGGTGCGCGCGAATCTGATGGAGCCGGCCAGTCTCGATTCGGCATTCCAGCAACGCGACACCCGAGCGCCCGCGGGCGCGCAAACGATAGTGAGTCACCGCCGGGCTGCCCTGCGGATCCGGCCGCGAAACCTTGCGGTCCTGCAGTCGCAGTTCCGCCAATGGCTGGCGAAGGACCCCCTCGCCTCGAATTGGCGTCGCGGCGGTAATCGCGAGGTAATCCTTACGAATGCGACGCCGGGCAAAATCCTCACGCAGGCGATCATAGGCTCTCGGGCTTTTTGCGAACAGGAGAAGCCCGCTGCTCGCGCGGTCGAGTCGGTGCAGCAACCCGTAATCCCGTGCCGCCCCGAGCCCCCCCAAAACCGTCCCGGCATGCGCCATCGCAGCATTCTGAACCGAATCCGAGGTATGGCCCGCACCCGGGAGACTCACCCGACCGCTTGGCTTGGCCACAACGAGGATCTCCTCATCCTCCCGCACGATCTCGAGCGGGATCGAGGAATTCGGCTCCGGATAAGACATGCGTGCACCTTAACAGAAGCAAATCGTCGGTCCCGCCGGATCTTTCACTGGATCGACACTGCTCCGTAACCAGATGGAAACATTCCGCTGTTAGATTCCACCGCAGGAAACGCGAAAATGATGTTTTGCAATTGGGACTCGCGAGATCGTCCCACCAGCCATTCCGAGGATAAAGTATAATGTTTTCAAGGTTTTTGGTTTGCCAGATGATTCTGAGCACCGTCTTGCTATCCGCCGAATTCGTAAGGGCAGAGCAAGGCGTCACCGCCGAGATTCTCGAAATCCTACGCGAGACCGGCAAGGTATCCGAATCAAAATATGAAGAACTGAAAGAAAAAGCTGCGGCCGAGGAGAAAACCCTCCAGAAGGCTTCCACAAACTACAAGGTCTACTGGAAGAGCGGCCTGCGCCTGGAATCCCCCGACAAGGCCTTCAAGCTGAAGATCGGCGGGCGGATTCAGAACGACTGGGCCATTCTGAAGCCCAGTTCGGCAATTCAGACAGAGTTCGATGAAGGTTCAACTGAATCAGGAGGAAAAATCCGACGCGCGCGCCTCTACGTAAGCGGGTCGCTCTTCCAGAACTTTCTCTTCAAGGCTCAATATGATTTTGCGGGCGCAAAAGCCGGGATCAAGGATCTCTATCTGGGCGCCCGTAACCTTCCGTTCTTTGGATCCGTTCTGATCGGCCATATGAAAGAGCCTTCCTCGCTGGATCAAATGACCAGCAGCAACAACAACACTTTCATGGAGCGCGGTGCCGGAGCCACACTGGATGCCGCACGAAACACGGGTATCACGATGTACCCCCGATTCTTCGATAGCCGCCTGGGCTGGGACCTGGGCGCGTATATCGACTCCAATGAAACGGCGAGCGCTTTCGACTTCGATTCCGAGTATAACGTAGCGACTCGTGTCTACGGATTGCCCTGGTGGGAAGAAGACGGCCGCAAGATGTTCTATGCAGGTGTCGCCGCAACCCATCAGTTCCGCAACGCCGGCACGACCTCCTACTCCGGCCGCCCGAATACCAGCTTTGGCCCACGCCTGATCGGTACGGGCGACATCTCCACCAACGGCAACAACCTCATCAATATCAGTCTGGCAAACGTCATCGGTCCCTTTACCGGCCAGGCCGAGTACAGCCACAGCTTTATGAATGCGACCACCGGACCCGATCTGGACTTTTACAGCTGGTTTGTCGAGGCGAGCTGGATTCTTACCGGAGAACATCGTCCATTTAACCGCAGCAAGGGAGCCTTCAGCGGCATCCAACCCAAATCGCCTGTCACTCTTGGCAAAAACTCGGGCTGGGGCGCCTTTCAGATCGCGGCCCGCTACAGCGGACTCGACCTGAATTCGGGGTCGGTTCAGGGGGGCGAACTGCGCGACACCTCTCTGGGCATCAACTGGTATCTCAACCCGGCCTTCCGCTGGACGATCAACTATATCTACTCGGAGCGGGAACCCATCGGCAGCGAAAACGTGTGGCAAACCCGTTTCCAGGTTGTCTTCTAGGTCATCCAATGGTCGGCAATCGACCCCAACGACAGAGGAAAATCATGATCAATTCATTTATCAGAGCTATTACCGCCTGCAGTCTCCTGATGCTGTGGAGCCCTGCCGTGCAAGCCGCCCCGGTCGAGGTCGACGAAAAGCTGCCGGCTTACACCAAGGTGGGTGGCATTGCCGGGAATCTCGACAGCATCGGCTCGGACACTCTCAATAATCTCATGACGCTGTGGGCCGAGGGGTTCCAGAAGCAATACCCGAACGTCCGGATCCAGATCGAAGGCAAGGGTTCCTCCACGGCACCGCCCGCCCTGATCTCGGGCACAGCCCAGATCGGGCCGATGAGTCGCTCCATGAAGCCTACGGAACGAGACGAGTTCGAGAAACGGTTCGGCTATGAGCCGACGGAGGTTTTTGTCGCGGTCGATGCTCTGGCCGTCTACGTCAACAAGGACAACCCGATCGAAAAGCTTACCCTGCCGCAGGTCGATGCGATCTTCTCCTCAAACATGGCGTGTGGCGCCCCCGAGGGCATCACGACCTGGGGCGAAGCGGGCGACGAGGCAGCCGCCTGGAAATCCCAGCCCATCAGCCTCTACGGGCGTAATTCGGCCTCGGGGACCTACGGCTTTTTCAAGAAAGTCGCGCTCTGCAAAGGCGATTACCGGGATACCGTCAAGGAACAGCCAGGTTCGGCCTCTGTGGTCCAGGGAATCGCCGAGGATATCTACGCTGTGGGCTACAGCGGGATTGGCTACCGGACTTCGGGCGTGAAAGCCCTGAAAATCGCCAAAAAGGAAGGCAGCCCCTACGGATCCGTGGAGCCGGAAGATGTGCTCTCGGGCAAATATCCGCTCGCACGCTACCTGGTCGTCTATGTGAACAAGACACCGGGCAAGCCTCTGGATCCACTGACCGCTCAATTTCTGACCTATGTGCTCAGCAAGGAAGGTCAGGAGATCGTCGTCAAGGATGGCTACCTCCCCCTTTCGGCGGCGGTGAGCGCAAAGCAGACCCGGCAATTGCAGTAGGCCCGCGAGGCCACCGATCGACCCGGTAAAATTATCGAGTCGATCGGTGGCGCCAGCGCGTCGTTCACGTTTAAAGCAAAGAGGGAGGAACCGGGCTTGAAGACGAGCAATCGTGCCGGCAACCGTCGCACGCGAAGGCGACTGATGGCCGACAAACTAGCTACCTTTACGGTTCGTGGAGGTGGAGTCGCGATCATCGCGAGTATCGTGGCGATTGTCGTATTCCTGATCTGGGAGGTGCTCCCACTTCTCGAAGACGCCCAGGTCCGAGAAGTGGCTCAGGTGCAGGCCAACCTGGTCGAGCCCCAGGCGCTCGTAGCCGACCCCTACCGCACGCATATCGTCGGGCTCGGTAGCGACGGGCAGATCCGGGCCCTCGACCTTTCCAGCGGCGAGGTCGTTGCCACCCAGGAAATGATCCCCGCGAGTCGGAAAAATCGGGATGGGCTCAATCCACCCGGGTCGGATCTTCTGGTCGCGGCCAGCGATGACGGACAGCTCCATTCCGCTCGCGTCAGCTGGAAGATCACCTTCCCGGACAGCAAACGCCGCGTCGAACCGATCGTTGACGTTCTTCCGACCGTCCGCGTCGCACCCGAGGGCGAAATGCCCGGCGCTTTTGCCATGCGACCGCTTGCGGAAGGCGGTCGCGTTACCGTTGCGCAGAAAAAGGACGGCCGAGTCGTGGCGGTCTTCGAGGAAAACGAAGAGAATCTGTTTACCGGCGAAGTCACGACGTCGGAGAGTCGCAGCGAGTCCGCGCCGCTCACCGAACTCCGGCAAATCGTCATCGACGATACGGGCCGTAATATCTACGCGGCCGCGGCCGGTGGCACGCTGCTGTGGTGGGACTCCCGCGGGGGGCGCCTGCGCGAACCCAGCAAAATTGCCGCGGGCGCCGACATCACAGCTCTGACTCTGCTGATCGGAGGACGCTCGCTGATCGTCGGCCAGGCCGATGGCGGCATCAGCGTCTGGTTTCTCGTCAAGGACAAGAACAACCAGCCAACTCTGACACGAATTCGCGAGATGGCGCCTCTGGAGAGTGCCATCACGAAATTCTCCCCGTCGCGACGCAACAAGGGGTTTCTCGCCGCCACCGAGGCGGGCGAACTCGGCCTCTACTATTCCACGTCCAACCGCAGACTTTGGCGCGGGAAAAGCCCGCTCGAGAACGTCACCGCGATCGACTTCGGGCCCAAGGCCGACGCCGCCTATATCGCGGGCGCCGGCGAGATCGCCACGCTCGACATCATCAACCCCCACCCCGAAACCAGCCTGCAGACCCTCTTCGGTGACGTCTGGTACGAATCCTACCCCAAACCAGATATGATCTGGCAATCCAGCAGTGGCACCGACGACTTCGAGCCTAAATTCAGCCTCGTCCCCCTGCTCGTCGGCACCCTGAAAGGCACCTTCTACTCCTTGTTGCTGGCGGTCCCGTTGGCAGTTCTCGGAGCGATGTTCGTTTCGCACTTCATGTCACCGACGCTGAAGGCAATCGTCAAGCCGATGATCGAGATCATGGCGGCAATGCCAAGCGTGGTCCTGGGGTTCCTGGCGGGCTTGTGGCTGGCACCGCGGCTCGAAGAGGTTTTCGCGTCCGTCTTCCTCATGGCCGTCGCCTTGCCGCTACTGTTGGTCCTGACAGGATTTGCCTGGTCGAAAATTCCCGCCGGTTCGCGAAATCGACTTCCTGCGGGCATCGAAGTTCTTCCTTTCATGCTGGTCCTCGGTGCGGGGATTTATGGCTGCATCGAAATGAGCATTCCCTTTGAAAATCTGGTTTTCGAAGGTGATTTTGCCAAATGGCTACGCAACTCCTCAGGTCTGCCCTTCGATCAGCGCAACGCGATCGTCGTCGGCATGGCGATGGGCTTTGCGGTGATCCCGATCATCTTTGCAATTTCCGAGGATGCTTTCTCGAACGTCCCCAAGCAACTGGTCTCGGGATCTCTGGCGCTGGGCGCAACCCTCTGGCAGACGGTCACGCGCGTCGTGGTGCCGACAGCCAGTCCGGGCATTTTCTCGGCGATCATGGTCGGGTTCGGCCGCGCTGTCGGCGAGACCATGATCGTATTGATGGCCACGGGGAATACCCCGATCATGGATTGGAATCCGTTTAACGGCTTCCGAACTCTGTCGGCAAATATCGCCGTCGAGATCCCCGAAGCTCCGCAATTCAGCACTCTCTACCGAACGCTGTTTCTGGCAGCACTCCTGCTGTTTATTCTGACCTTTATCGTCAACACGGCAGCCGAAATCGTTCGGCATCGCCTTCGCGAGCGCTACGGCAAACTCTGATGAAAAAAACTGGCAATGGCACAGATCGCTTCGGGCAAATCTTCACGTGGTTCTGCGGGGGAGCGCTGGCCCTCAACCTTCTCCTGACAATCGGACTGGTATATCTGATCGCCGTCAATGGGTTGGCTTATTTCTGGCAGAAGCAAGTCGTGCTCTTCTCCATGCAGGACGGGACCACACATCTCGGAGAAGTCTGGGGAAACGAAGAGATCCCCGATAAAGAGGGGGCCACCCGCACGCGGATCAAGGTCGGCAACCGGGATCTTTACGGCATGGACTTCCTCTGGATCGACGATGCCGATATCGCCTCTAAAACCACGCCAGCCGATGCAACCGTCCTCGAACGACTCGAGTGGGGCAACTTCTACGGCACCATGCACGAGATTCGGCGGGACGGGATCGTGCTCGCACAGGGTCCTGAAGCTGTAGCCGCAGCCTTCCCGGCCCTGCACGCCGAAAAAACCGCCCAGCGCGAAGCAGCCGAGCACCTTGAGAAGGGCCCCATCGGCGACCTGAACCACGAGATCGAACAACTGCGCCTGGAGCGCAAGCGAGTCGCCCTGCAGGACCTCGCGCCCGACCGGGCCGCAGCGGAATTCGCCACGATCGACAAGGCCGAAACTCGCGCGCAAGCCGCATACGAAATTGCCGCGACGGAACTATTCGCTCGACGCGATGCGCTGGCGCTCGGGACGCTGGTCATGAAAAGCAGCAACGGGCGATCGATGGAAATGCCGATCGGCGAAGTCGTTCGTGCCGTGCACCCCAATGCCCTGAGTACCGCCGACGCCGTGCGCCTCTATTTCGCAAAAATCTGGGAGTTCATCAGTGACGACCCCCGCGAATCCAATACAGAAGGCGGCATTTTTCCGGCGATTTTCGGAACCGTCATGATGGTCTTCATCCTCGCTTTCCTGGTGGCTCCCTTCGGCGTGCTCGCCGCCCTCTATTTGCGCGAATATGCGACTGAGGGTCCGGCCGTTCGTGCCGTTCGTATCGCCGTCAACAACCTTGCCGGCGTCCCCTCCATCGTCTTTGGCGTTTTCGGCCTCGGATTTTTTGTCTACGGGATCGGCGGCAGTCTCGATCAAATCTTTTATCCCGAGTCTCTACCGACCCCGACATTCGGGACGGGTGGCATCTTCTGGGGCAGCCTGACGCTGGCCCTCCTTACGGTCCCGGTGGTGATTGTCGCCACCGAAGAAGGCCTGGCGGCCGTCCCACGAGCGGTCCGCGAGGGCTCGCTGGCGCTGGGTGCCACCAAATTCGAAACGACATGGAAGGTGGTCGTTCCCGCCGCCGCGCCCGGAATTCTGACGGGAATGATTCTCGCAATGGCTCGCGCGGCCGGCGAAGTCGCACCCTTGATGATTGTCGGGATGGTCAAGCTGGCCCCGACGCTCCCGATCGACCACCATGCACCCTTCATCCACCTGGAGAGAAAATTCATGCACCTGGGCTTCCACATCTACGATGTGGGCTTTCAGAGCCCGAACGTCGAGGCCGCCCAGCCGCTGGTCTTTGCCACTGCACTTCTGCTGGTGACGGTCGTGACCCTGATGAATCTGGTCGCCATCGTCTACCGCAACAAGCTCCGCGCCCGTTACGCCACCAGCGCCGTCTAGGCGAATCGAACCCGACGGATACCCGCGACAGCAGCGCTGCGGCAGCCCGTACCCTAGGCGTTCGACCCGGGAGAGCCGCCGTCTTCCAGCACCAGAAACTGACGCTCCGGAGCATCACAGGGGACCTCGGTATCGTCCTGAATCACCTGCGCGCCGTCCGGGGCGTATTGCAAAATGTAGGATTTACGGACGCCGTCCGAGCTATTGGGGCCCGTACGATGCGGCGTCAAACTCGAAAATACGACGATCGAGCCCGCCCGAACAGGCACCGGCACAGCATCCGCGGGCTTGTCGAGGCAACGCCAACCGAGTTCGGTCATTTCATGAGCGAGGGTTCCGTGGCGATGAACACCTGGCACCACCCACGGGCAGCCGTTCTCTTCGGTCGCATCGGTCAGCGAGACCCAGCAAGTCAGATACTGCTGGGGCCGCACGAAGGTGTAGCCGTTGTCCTGATGCCAGGGAAACTCGGATGGGTTTTCCGGCTTCTTGTAGACCGCCTGATCCCAGTAGAGGCGTACCCGATTCCCGACCAGATCGTGAACGAGGTCCTGAAATACGGGCCCCGCGGCGAAGTCCCGCAAATACGCCGACCGAGTCACCAAGTGGGTTGTGAAAGTAATCTCTCCCGAGCGAGCGATGAATAATTTTCCGTCCTGCTGCATTTGCAGGAAGGCTTCCACCTGCGCCTCGAAGGGATCGATCTCGCTGATCACGCGAGCCATGACTTCCGGCGAGAAGGCATCCTCGACGACCAGAAAACCCTGCTCGTTCCAGGATTCGGCCTGCTCGGGACGGATGCGACGGTAAGGACCGGGCGGAGTGGCCCAGGAAAAACCATCATTCAAGGGATGCAAGGAAAATTCACTCATGGCGATCTTCTTTTAAACCGTCCAGCGCCGAAGAACCAGCCCGGCGAAGATTCGGGATCAAATCCGGCGAGAATCCCGAAAGACCCCGGGGACCGAGTTATGTGGCGCCAGTTCCGTCGTGGAGCAATCCAACAGCCGCGGCCGCCTGCGGTGCGACCACAACCGTGATCCGATCTCCGGCCTGCAGCTTGAAGGTCGCGGTAGGTACCTCGGCGTTCAGACCCCGATGCACGGTAATCAGAATACAGCCCGGGGGCAGACCCAGTTCACGAACTTCCTTACCATCGAAAGGCGATGACGGGCTGACCGTCAATTCGAGCAATAAAGTCTCTGCCAATTGAGGTTTTTCCTGCCAACGCGTCAGATCCCGCTTGAGCAGAACCTCATAGATCGGTTTGTCACCGAGATAGTCCGCGATGCCGCCTGCGGTCAGCGAGGCAATCAACAAGGGAAGAACCAGATCGTACTCGCCGGTCATCTCCACCATCAAGACAATGCCCGTCAGGGGGGCCCGAACGATTGCGGTGAAAAGAGCCGCCATGCCAACGACGGCAAATGTTTCCGGGTGGGTCACGATCTCGGGCATGAGGGAATGGGAAATTTGCCCCGTGAAGCTGCCCAAAGCAGCGCCGAGAACCAACATGGGCGCGAAGATCCCGCCCGGTGCCCCACTCCCGTAGCTGGCCATCGTCAAACCGAAGCGCAGAAAGAAAAAACCCAGCAGCATCATCAGACCGAGCTTTCCGGCGATGGTGGCTTCCACAAGGTGGTGGCCGCCGGCCAGCGAACCCGGCACAAAATAGCCGACGAGCCCAACGCCCGCGCCAACAACGGCACCGAGCTGCCAGCGCGGCCAATGCGCAAAGTTTTTGTAAAAATCAACCGTCCAGATCATCGCCCGGTTGAAGAAAACGCCCACGATCGCCGCCGCCACTCCAAGAAACAGCGACACCGGCAAGGAAGCCAGCGACGGGATCGGCACGTCGCCGATCGTAAATACCGGTTGGTGGCCGAGCAGATAACGAGCGGTCACATCGGCGGTCACAGAAGCGATCAGCGTCACCGTAAACACAGCCGGGGCGAAGTCTCGCTGGACTTCCTCCAGAACAAAGACCAGCCCCGCCAAGGGTGCATTAAAGGCCGCCGATAGCCCCGCGCCAGCACCAGCCGCCATCAATGTCTGGCTTTCGCGTGGAGTACTTTTGAACCAACGGCTCACCATCTGGCCGATCGCCCCACCCATCTGAATGGTGGGGCCCTCTCGTCCCAGAGCCAAACCACTGCCGATCGCCGCGATCCCACCAATAAATTTGACGGGAAGGATCCGCTGCCAGCGGAATCCACGCAAATGATGCAGAACCGCCTTCAGGTGAGGAATGCCGCTGCCGGCGGCATCCGGCTCGAAGGAGCTGACCAAAACCAACGCGAAGGAAACGCCGAGAGCACCAAAGCCCATCGGGAGCAAAAAGCCCCACCAGCCGACATCGTAGGAGAATAAAACCAGCCGATCCCGGACGCCGTCGGCCTGCACGAGCATGAACTGGAAGCCGACGGCAACCAGGCCAGCGAGCAATCCGACCAGAAGTGCGCGAGGCAGCTGGCGTCGACGCTGCTCGTGGACGCGCAGGAAATCCCGCATTTGCCGGCGGGCCGCACGGGGGGTGACCTCCGGATTGGGTGCAGCGTCCTTGGCTGTTGTCTCGCTATTTTCACCCGCCGCCATCGCTCATCTCCCCTAACGCATGCGGGACAGGAGCAACAGGGAAATGGTCAAAATGGGCTCAATCCTCGGCAGCCACGAAGCCGGCGACGGTCAGCCCCAACCCGTCAGCGAGAGTAAACTCCGGCTCGTATCCCAGCAGGGCTACGGCCTTGTCGATATTCGCGTGGCTATGCCGGACGTCGCCACTCCGAAATTCCTTGTAAATCGCGTCGCGATCCCCGCAAGGCACACCCTGAGCGACCAGGGCATCGCGCAGATGGCCATAGAGTTCGGTCAAAGTCATGCGCCCGCCGAGTGCGATGTTGAAGACCTCACCGCCGGCGGCCTCGGTGGTCGCCGCCAATAAATTCGCCTGTACGACATTCCCCACCGGGCAGAAGTCGCGCGAGGTCTCTCCATCGCCGAAAATCTCGGGCGTACCGCCTTCGAGGAAGATCCGAATCCAGCGCGGAATCACCGCCGCATAGGCACCGTTGGGATCCTGGCGCGTCCCCACCACGTTAAAATAGCGCAAGCCGGCAATCTGCATCCCGTAGCAACGGTGCATGGTGCTGGCGTAGATCTCGTCGATCAACTTGGTGGAAGCATAGGGGGAAAGCGGATTGCCGATGGCATCCTCGACCTTGGGCAGAGCCGGATGGTCGCCATAAACGCTCGACGACGAAGCGTAGACCATGGAATCCACGCCGCTGACCCGGGCGGCATTGGCCATTTTCAAAAAGCCGTCGACATTCGCGGCATGACTCGCAATCGGATCTTCCAGCGAGCGCGGCACCGAACCAAGGGCCGCCTGATGCAGAACGTGCTGCACCCCGTCACAGGCGCGCTTGCAGTCTTCCTCCTCGCGAATATCTCCTTCGATGAAAGTGAATCGGCCCGCCGACTCGGATCCGACCAAGGCGCGAACCTTATCGAGATTATGGGCATGACCGGTCGCGAAAGAATCCAGACCGACTACATTTTGTCCAGCACGCAAAAGGGTTTCGACCAAATGGGAGCCGATGAAACCTGCGGCACCTGTCACCAGCCAACGGCGGGGCTCGGATTCAATTTCCTGCAAAAGCTGGCGATAGCGTGACATGCAAAAGTCTCCCTGAAACTGTGGCGGAGGCCATTCCCGAAGGTGGAAGAGCCTGCTTTTATATCGGCAGTTTGCGAACGGTCTTTATCCCGAAGACCTTGGGCTACTGCTTGCGCAGCATGACATAGACTGCCCCATCGCCGCCGTGGCGGTTGTCGGCGGCACTGATCCCGACCAGACAACTGCGAAATCGGCCGTCGGTGATCCAGCGAGGAACTGCCGAACGCAGCACGCCTCCACCATCGCGCGCGGTACCTTTGCCAGTGATCACCAGAACCAGACGTCGCTTGGCGTTCCAGGACTCTTCGAGAAATTCGTTCACCGAACTGAGAGCTTCTTCCTGAGTGCACCCATGAAGGTCCACCTGAGCCTCGATCGGCATCTTGCCGCGGCGAATGCGCTCCATCGAGTGAGGATCGATCGAAAGACCCGGATCTTCGGTGAGAGTCGGCTCAACGTGCTGACGTTGGCGGAAGCGCTCCGCCAAACCCGTTGTCGGCTCTGAATCGACGATATCAGGGCCGCTGGTAGCCGCATCGATCTTTTCGACGTCGCTGATGGCATTCAGCCAATCTGCATCTGCATCGAGCCCCTTGGATTCGGAGGCTTCATCTTTTCGTCGGTCGGACGACATAATCGCTTTTCTCTCCTGAGGTCCCTAGGAACCCTGATTGTATCGAGAAAACGTCTCTTCGGTAAGAAAATATTGAACTTTGCCGTCGGGCGCGGCCCCGATCACCGCGAGCGCCTTGTCCACCGAGGCGCCCGATACGGGATCCTTTGCCGATCGGATGCTCGCATCCTCGGCCAATCGGCCCTTGCACATCTCGCAGCAGCCAAAATAGGTCTTCCCATCCACCTCGACCGGAATCTGCTCCCTGGGAAACAGAGTATCATTGACCATACAGACCATTTTGGGCTGAACTTTTTCCAGAGCCACCCCCTGCGCTGCAGCCAGACTGGCGGCCATCAACCCCACACACCCGAGGGCTGCGAGCAGGACATTCAATCGCGAACGGTTCTTCATCAAGGTCTCCACAACTATCTTTTTGCGCCAAGCGGGCCCGCTACGCAAGTCGGGAGCTACCCGTTGTCACACCGGCCCCCCGCAGTTACAGTTTTACGTTCCGATGTCTCGCCTTGTTGATAGAAACCTCTCGTCGACCCCAACAGACCCCAAAGAGCTGGAGCAGCGTCGCCTCGCACGCGGCAAAGCCTTCGAACATGAGGTCGATTTGGAAGCTCTGGCCGACGAGGCCATAAACCCGGGTGTCGCGGACCTCCTTGACGAGACCTTCGAGGCCTGGCGTCGGAGAGGCCCATTGCGCCCCCTCGGCGATGCCCGTTACGTCGTCCGCGTCGAGCCTCCCGGCGAAAACGTCTTTGATGACCCGGCCCGCCTGCGCATCGAAGTCCATCCTCCCGGGGAGAAACGTCCGTTTACCCCGGATGACCTCGATGGTCGCCGCCTGCCGGCCCGCGAGTGGCGTGTCTTCGAAAGCCTCGTGCGTTCGCCTGTCGGCCAGCGCGATTTTCTTGCCGAAAACGAGAACGCCTGTCTCTTCCTCGCCCGCGCCGCAGAAGCGGATCTGATCCTCGAGGCACCGGGCGAAGACGGTGAAATCAAATTCGACGAGATCGTCCGCAAGCCTTCGCTGGTGTTTCGTGCCGCAGAGCCGGGGGAGGCCGAACGGCATCCGATTCTGCAGGAGCGCCGCGCCGAAGTTGTCGAAGAAAAAGAGCGGCTGGAAAAAGCACGCAGCGCCTACGAAGACGAATTCGGCGAGACCGGGCGTCGGGCTTTCGCGCGCTTGCTCGGCCTGCCGGAAGAGCAGGACGCCGAAGAGTTGGAGGAAAAAACCTACGTCATGGAAGCCTTCTGGGAACGCCCGGACGGCAGCGATGGCATTCCTTTCGAGGAAGCGATTCTGTTGCGAGGCTCCACTTCCTGGATCTACTCCCCGCCTCGCCGAACCTTCGCGCGACTCGCGGAAGACGTCGGCCCGATCGCACTCTCTCGTCTCTCGAGCCAGCCCTGGATCACGTTCACGGAATCCGAGATTCGGGAGCTTCCCGTTCTTTTGCGGCAAAGCTTTGAGGAGGAGGGCGTTCACCTGCCCCCTCGCGAGGCTCTCGGTCTCCCCCCCCTCCCGCGCCCCCGGATCAGCCTCGAAGTCGAAGGCACAGCATTTGAAGTCCGTGCGCTCCTCCGCGCCAATTACGCCGACAAAAGCTACGTCCTGAATAACGAGACTGTCGCGGATATCGATGATGAGACGCGAGACGCGGACCGGGAACGGCGGGCTCTGGCCCTGCTGGCCGCCACGCCTCTGCGGCTCCCTGCCGTCAGCCGACGCAAAAAAACGAAACCCTCGCCCGAAGATGAGGCCACCTGGCGCGCCCGCGATGACCGGGCGGTTCGATTCTACCTGCACGATCTCCGGGAATTGGTCCGCAAGGTCGGCGAAGACAACGATTTACAGGAAGTCCTCACACCGCCCGATATCGGTAAAATCGTGGCGCGTGGCTCCCTCCGCTCGTCCATGAGCGTGCGGCAGGGCCGCGGTCGACTCCTCGATGTGGCGCTGAAGATCGCCGCTGATGGGGTCGAGGCTGACGTCGACGCCATTCGTGACGCCTTGGGTGCACGACGTCGCTGGGTCCAGCTATCGGACGGAAGCGTTGCCGAATTGGGCGACAAGGTCGCCAGTCTGGCGGCTTCACTGCCGGAAGCCCTCTCGGAGACGGGTTCGGCCGAGCTTTCCCGCACGGCTCTGGGCGAGTTGGAACATCTCGGAGAGCTGACGGACTCGGTGGAGCTCGAGCCCACCGTGGGCGAGTGGATCCATCGGCTGCGTGAGCTCGAGGTCGCCGCCGAGCCGGAAATGGCCCCGGGGTTGAACGCGGATCTGCGCCCCTATCAGCTAACCGGTCTCGCATGGTTGCAGTTCCTTGCCGAACTCGAGCTGGGAGGAATTCTCGCTGACGATATGGGACTCGGAAAAACCGTGCAGACGCTGGCCCTGCTCAACTGGCGCAAGCACCGCGACGGCCAGGCACCCACGCTGGTGGTCGCCCCCACCTCGGTGGCTCCGAACTGGATCCGCGAAGCCAAGAAATTCACTCCGGGAATCAACGGGGTTCTGCTGCACGGCGCCGAGCGGCACGAACGCTATGAGGATGTCGGCACCAGCGATATGGTCGTGACGACCTACGCCCTGCTCCGCCGCGATGTCGACCGGCTGAAAGATATTCCCTTCCGCTACGTCGTGCTCGACGAAGCACAGCACATCAAAAACCATACGGCAGCCACGACCGCCGCAGCAAAAGCCCTGTCAGCCGAGGCACGCCTTGGATTGACGGGAACCCCAGTGGAGAACCGACTGCTCGAACTTTGGTCCATCCTGGACTTTGCCAACGCAGGCATGCTCGGTACCTGGCGGAATTTCTCCCGGCGGTACGAACGACCAGTCACGGAAGCCGTAATTGAAGCCGGTGAGAATCGTGCTGCACCATCGCCCGCCCGTAGTGAGGAAGCGGCCGCGCTGCGCGCACGCATCCGGCCCTTCGTTCTGCGTCGAACCAAGCAGGAAGTCCAATCCGACCTGCCCGCCAAGGTCGAAACGGATGTTGTGGTGCAACTGACTCCCGAACAGCGCAAGGCCTACGCCGCGCTGGCCGAAGCCACCCGCGCCGATCTGGAAGGGCGTCTCGACAACGGGGGCCTGGATGCCAATCGCATGCTGGTTCTCACGGCACTCCTGCGCCTCCGCCAGATGGCTTGTGATCCAAGGCTGATCGATGCCTCCCAGAAGCCGGACCATTCAGCGAAATTGGGCGCCTTCCGGGAACTGGTGGCCGAAGTCGTCGCCAGTGGTCGCCGCGCTCTCGTGTTCAGCCAATTCGTCGAGTTCCTCAGCCTTCTCCGCAAGGAGCTCGAGGCGAGCGGAACGGAGTATGCGTATCTGGACGGGCGGACCCGCAATCGAGAGAAAGTCCTCGATGGTTTCCGCGACGGGGATATGCCGGTATTTTTGCTCAGTCTCAAGGCGGGCGGCACAGGGATCAATCTGGCAGCAGCGGATGTGGTTATCCATATGGACCCATGGTGGAACCCGGCCGTCGAAGATCAGGCGACTGACCGCGCCCATCGTATCGGCCAGACCCGCACGGTCTCGGTCTATCGCATCGTAGCCCAGGGGACGATCGAAGAAGGCATCCAGCGGATGAAAGAGGAGAAGCGAGCCCTGGCTCGGGCCGTGATCGACGAGTCCGAAACCACCCTGCCGCGCCTGACGGAAGAAGATATCCGCGAACTGATCGCCTTCGGCTAGAGAGGTCTTGCGAGACAAGGGCCGGCGGCGTTCTCGCATCGACCCTCGCGGCTAGTTTTCAGGAATCGCTGTCGTCGGCCTTTTTGGTCGTGGCCTTCTTGGCGGTCGTCTTCTTGGTGGCGGCTTTCTTGGTGCCTGCCTTCTTGGCCGTAGTCTTCTTGGTTGTGGCCTTTTTCGTGGTTGCCTTCTTGGTCGTCGCCTTGGAAGTCGTCTTCTTGGCGGCGGTCTTTTTGGCAGTAGCTTTCTTGGCAGCGGTCTTTTTGGTGCCCGTCCTGGCCGGCGTCGCCGCCGCTTCCTTTTCTTCGGCATCCGCCCCCGCCGGGGAAGCGTCGTTCGTGCCCGCGTCGGCGGCCTCGTCCACGTTGGATTCCGTTTCGCTCGACAAGGCCTCGGACTTCTCTGCCTCCGCAGCCGGGCTGGTGGCCTCGCTGGTCTCGGCCGTCGCATTCCCGCCCGCTGTGGCGGTCACCCGCCAGGCACCCACCCGGTCGCGCTGCATGCTGAGGAGGCCCGCCTTTTGGGCCTCGTGAGCCATTTCCGTAAGGGTGCGGAAACCGAACCGAGATTCGTCAAACTCGCCGACAATCGCGCGAAGTTCCTGCGCCAGATGGCGGACATAGACGGGTTTTCCGGATCGCTTCTCCGCCAGATTTGCGGCCGCCTGGCCCAGGAGTTTCAATCCTTCCTCGGGCGGTATCGGCTCGGTCGACGCGGGCGCCGCCGGTGCCTCGGGGGCGCTGGCCGGTGCTGTCGCAGCCGACTCTTTGCCGGCTTCCGGAGTTTCCTCCGAGGCGGCTTCGTCCTTTGAGGAACTCTCCGGGGCACGTTCCGGGACGCTATCGCTGGTGGATTCCACGAGATAGCCCTGATCGATGCGCTTCATCGAAAGCAGGCGTTTATCGGCCAGCTTCTGGATGAACTCTCGGAAGGAAGAGACGCCAAAATCCCGCTCGCTGAACGTGGAGTCCAGCTGCAGAAGCGTGCTTTTAATCGGACCGAGTTGGGGCTGCACACCTTTGTCGGCGAGAATCTTGAGGGCGCGCTGGACCTTTTCGAAGCCCTTGTCGAGCGACATGCGGCCACCACCGCCACCGCGGTTCTGCCCGCCGCCACGACCGCCACGTCCTCCTCCGAGCAAGTTCTCGTAGGAAATGAACTCGTGACAGTTGCGCTGCATGGTGCCGCTGGTGAAACCGCGGCCCCCGACGATATACACGCGCTTGCCAAATTGCTTGAGTTTCTCGACGAGCGCGATGAAATCGGAATCACCCCCGACGATGGCAAATCCGTCGATATGTGGGTGGGTGAAGCACATTTCCAGTGCATCGACGACCAAATTGATGTCGGCGCCGTTCTTGTCGCCCCGGGGGGTGACGTTCCGCTGCACCATATGAACAGCGTGATCGGTGAGCGTACGGCTATGGGTACCGGCGCGAGCCCAATCCCCATAGGCGCTCTTGGAGACGACCTCGCCCCGCTCCTTGAGGGCATCCAGTACCATCGAAAGATCGAGGGTCGTGTTGAGAGTCGACTTCACACCGATTTCGATATTGTCGAAATCGATAAAGACCGCGAGTTGATTACGTTGCTCCACGCATACGACTTAAACAAGCCGCTGCGGGAACAGCCAATTCCGGAAATCAGAGCCTCCCGGGGCCCCCGCCGTGCGGGCCGAATCAATCCCGCAAGCAGACGAGCCCGCGGCCGCCCACAGCCTTGCGCCACGCCCGCAGGATCTCGTCGTGACCCAAATCGTCAAGGATCGCGCGCGTTTCTTCGAGCGAGGGAAAACCGGTCAAGGCGGATTCGGCCCGTGCGATCGCCCGGTCGAGCCGGCGCTCGGCCAACAACGCATGCTCGTAGCGCCTTTTCAGCCGCGCCCGCTGCAAATCATCGGTGGAAAATCCCTCATCGGCGGAGACCCGCAAGACGTCGTCGAGGACTTTCGCCAACGAGCGTCCCTCACCGGGCCCGGCACTCGCCGAGAGCATGATCGCAGCAAATCCCGCGCCCCACTCCGCATCAGCTGCCACATCGTAGCCCAATCCGTGCTCTTCCCGAATCGCCTGAAAGAGATGGCTGTCCGGGTCGGCGCCAACCAGATCCAGAGCTACCTGCACGGCGAGAAAATTCCGGGGCTGGCGATCGATCTCCTGCAGACGATAGACGTGCGACTGACCGCCTGACCGCGATCGCAGGCGAGAGGGCCTCCCCCGACCGGGCCGAATCCGCGAGGTACGCCGTCGCCGCCCGACCTTCGAACGATCGAGCCACGGAGTCAGGAGTCGTTGCAAACTCCGACGATCAACGTCGCCCACAACGGATAAAACGGCATTCGCATTTACAAAATAGCGTCGATAGAAATCTCGCACATCGGCGGCCGCCAAACCGCGCACGGAGCCGGCTGTCCCGGCGATCGGGTGTCCGATCGGATCGGCGAAGAATTCGCGCCAAGCGCGCTCGCCAAGACTCTCGAAAGGATCTTCCCGCACGCCCCGAATCTCGTCGAGAACGATATGCCTCTCCTTGCGGAAACGACCGGGGTCCACCTCGCTGCCATAAAATTGCTCGAACAGAATTTCGAGAGCCTGGCCAAGCGACTCCGGAAACGATTCCATACTGATCGCGATGGTGTCGTAGCCGGTAAAGGCGTTATGACCGCCTCCGACTTCCGCGGCACGCCGATTCAGTGCCAACTGGTCGAATTTCTCCGTTCCCTGAAAGAGCATATGTTCGCTCATATGAGCCAGCCCCGGCTTGTCGCCATCAAAGCGCGCTCCGGCACCGATGCTCAGGCAGACGGCCACCAGAGGACTTTCGGTGGTTTCGAGCAAGACCCGGAGTCCCGCCAGCTCGAAGTCATGGATCGAAGATTTTGCAATCACTCCCCTGTGGAACGGGAATCTCGCCAAGGACGCAAGCCAGCCTCGGTCAAAAGGGACTGAAAAACCGTCACGGGCGGGAAAAGTCGCGCCAAACCACCCGTGTTCGGGGCAAAGCCCCCGGATGGGCATCCTTCAGCCAGGAGCCGAGTCGCTGAAGGTCTTCCGCGGTGTCCACGTCGAAGGCCTCGGCAAGCAGCTTTGTCCGGAGGCCCAGTTGCCGTGCCAGCTCCCGGGTCTGCCGAAGAACCCCCGCGGTGCTCCACGAAACCCCGGAGAAGATCGGATGCGGCCGTGCCATCCCGACCAGATAATATCCGCCATCCAATGCGGGACCGAGAACGACATCCGCCTCCCCCATCGCAAGCGCCGCATCGGCGAGCGCCAGATCCTTGACGGCCAGCTGGGGCATATCGGACCCCACGAGCAAGCAACGATCCCACGAACCGGCGCCCAGCAGGCTGCGGAATGCAGTCTCCATGCGGGCACCCAGATCCCCCTCGCCCTGCGACAGACAAATCGCCGGATCAAGCCCGAAGGTCGCGGCAAATCGTTCGGGATCCCCCGCCACCGCAACCCGCAGACTCCAGGTACCTCTCTGCAGCTCAGCGAGTAAATCTTCGAGGAATGCGCGGTAGAAGGCCAGCGCAGCCGCGTCACCGACACTGGCGGCGAGTCTGGTTTTGACGCCTCCGGGAACAGGTTCCCGGGCGAAGACCACCACCACAGATTTATGATCGACCCGAGCCATCCGGAAGAGATTCTATCGCAAGCAGGAGTTTTTGCAGAAACGAATCCTGACGATGCAATTCGATGCCCGCATCGTTAGATCAAGAGCATGATTTCCACAGGTGATTTCAAGCGCGGTGTCCGCATCATGATTGATGGCGACCCCTACTCGATTACGGACGTAGCGGTGCAAAGCCCCTCGGCAAGAGGTGCGTCTTCCATCTCCAAGATCAAGGTACGCAACCTCCGGACCGGTCAGGTGCTGGAGAAATCCTTCCGTGGAGGCGACAAGGTCGCCGAGGCCAATCTCGAGTTCAAGGCGGTGCAATTCCTCTACTCCGATGCAGGCGAGTTCCATTTCATGGACACCGCCAGCTACGAGCAATTTGCTCTCACCACAGAAGCTCTCGGCGATGCCGCCGGGTTCCTCAAGGAAGGGCTCGAGGGCATTCGCTCCATGGTGATGGGAGACGAGGTCCTCGGCGTCGACCTGCCCAATACCGTCAACCTTCTGGTCACCGAGACAGCGCCGTCCATCAAGGGTGCGACCGCGCAAGCGCAGACCAAACCAGCGACCCTCGAGACGGGTGTCGAAATCCAGGTACCCGCCTACCTGGAGAACGGCGAATTGGTACAAGTCGATACTCGCGAATCGCGTTTCATCTCCCGGGTCAAAGGCTGATGCGCGCAGGCCACGGATGCGATGCATGAAGTGGCTGCAGGACGAACGCCTGCACGCCGCTGTAGTCTTCGCCCTTCTGGCCGCGATCCTGATCACGGTCACGCCACCGGCCCGGACCAACCCCTATAACGGCCCCATGGTGGTGGCCGATCGAATCCTCGAGGGGAATTTCGACCTTCCCGACAGGATTCGCTGGATGGAGACCTTCACGTTCGAGGGGCGCAAGTATCTCAGTTATCCGCCGATGGCGACACTCGTGATGGTTCCCTTTGCTGCGCTGGGAGGCAACGGCTTCGGCCAGACCGTCTTCAATTCGGCACTCATTTTCCTGACCGCCGTTCTATTCTATCGACTCTTTGCCGGCATCCCGACGTTGCGTCCCCTGCGACTGGTCGCGCCCGTGCTCTACGTGCTCGGCACCTCGACTTTCCATAGCGCACGGGTGGGCAGCGTCTGGCTGCTCATGCATAGCGAAGGAAATTTCTTCTTCGTTGGCGCCTTGATTTTTGCGGCGCTGCGAAAGCAATTCGTGCTGGCCGGGATATGCTTCATGATCGCCGCCCAGATCCGCTATTCAATTCTCTTTGCCGCTCCCGCCTTTGCACTGCTGGCCTGGTTCGGATCGCAGAACCAACGGGAGGCACTGCATAACGTGCTTCGCTTTGCCCTCGGCTGTCTGCCGCCCGGGCTGCTCATTCTCGGATATAATACAGCTCTTTTCGGAGACCCGTTTCAAAACAGCTATACTGCAGCCTGGTCGGAATGGACCCATACCTCCATCGACTTCTCGGCCAGCTATGTGTGGGCCAATCTCGTCTTCTACACCACAGCGATGCCGGAGATCCTCGCGGAACCTCCATTCCTCAGGTTCCACTCCGGCGGGCAAACGCTCTTTTTTCTGAGCCCATTCCTGATCGGGGTTTTCCTGCCGTGCTGGCGACCTCCTCTGGTGCGCGCCGGCATCCCCGCGCTGATCTGCATGTTCAGCTTCTACCTCGTCTACTCCTATCAGGGCTCGACGCAATTCGGCTCCCGCTACATGCTCGATCTCATGCCGCTCCTCCTCCCGGTCGCGCTCTCGGCTTTCACTCGAGACGGACGCGGTTGGTATCCCTTGCTCGCTGCAGCCAGCACGATCGCGATCACCCTCAACGTGTGGGGGTCCATCAGCACGACGCCCTAGCCGGGAGGCTAGCGACCTAGGACTTCGCCGGCCCCTCGCCCGCGCGAACCACTCGAGCGCCTACGAAACCGCCTGCATCCCGCCACCGGATCAAATAATCGATATAGTGCTGGAGATTTCCCGGATAGGTGACATTGCGGGCCGCCGCCTTGGTCACAATCCCCTCCCCATTGTAGTAACCCGGCGTGCAGACCGACGAATACCGTGCGAGGCCTCGGGCAACTGTCCAGAGGGTGGCAATCCACTCCTCCTCAGCCTCGGGCGTGGCTTCGATGCTCTCGATCTTTTCGGCATGACAGGCGCCAACCAACCAGGCTACGTGCTTGGAGGACTCCGAGAGGAAATGAACGAAGTTCGTGCCGAACCCGGCCTGGACGGTGCTGATCACCAGCATATTCGGAAAATCGGCCGATAGAATTCCATGCAGGGTCCGAGCGCCATCCTCCCAACGCTCGCTGAGCGTCTGGCCGTTTCGGCCGACCGGATCGAAGCCCAGTCGCTGCACCAGAGGTGTCGTGACCTCAAATCCGGAGGCAAAAATCAGCAGGTCGATCGGGTACTCGGTATCGCCGACCACGACCCCCTTCGGTGTCACCTGCTTGACCCCCAGACCGTCGGTATCGACCAGCTCGACATTCGGTTCGTTGAAAGCCGGCAGATAATCGTCATGGAAGGTGACCCGTTTGCAGTGCTTGCCGTACCAGGCCTTGAGCTTTTCGGCCGTCGCGGGGTCCTCGATCGTCGCATCGACGCGATCCCGCAATCGCTGCATGACTTCGAAGTCGATTCGCTCGAGGTCCTCGAATTCGAGACCCTCGTTGACCGCAGGGTCCTGAGTGTTGACCCACAAAACATCCGTCCAACCATCCGAGACGAGATCCACCTCGGGCTTTTCTCCGGTCACGGCGGCCGTAAAGTTCGACATCCGCTCATCCTGCCAGCCGGGCTTCAGCGATTGAAACCACTCCGCATCTGTCGGTCCATTATCCCGCACGCCAACGCCCGAGGGCGTGCGCTGGAAGACGTAGACTTCTTTCGCCACCCGGGCGAGTTGAGGTACGGCCTGGACGCCGGTTGCACCGGTCCCGATGATCCCGACGCGCTTGTCGGCGAGCTTGGCCATGGGCTCGGTCGCGCTTCCTCCGGTGTAGGCATAGTCCCAACGACTGGTGTGGAAGGTATGCCCCTCGAAATCGTTGATGCCCGGGATGCCCGGCAGTTTGGCCTTGTGCAGGATTCCGCCGGCAGCCACGAAGAACTTCGTGGTCAACGTATCGCCCCGACTGGTGGTGATCGTCCACCGATGGTCGACATCGTTCCAGACCGCACCCTCGATTTCAGTCTGGAACATGGCGCGTCGGTAGAGGTCGAAATGGTTTCCGATCCGCTGGCAATGCTCGAAGATCTCGGTTGCACTCGCGTACCTCTCGGTAGGCATGTAGCCGGTTTCCTCAAGCAGCGGCAAGTATGTGTAGGACTCTACATCGCACATACATCCGGGGTAACGATTCCAGTACCAGGTCCCGCCGAAGTCCCCGCCCTTCTCGACAATCGTGAAGTCCTCGACACCCTCCCGGATCAGATTGACGGCCGTGAGCATGCCGCCAAAACCGCCGCCCACAATCACGACTTCATGCTCGGCGACGATAGGCTCCCGAGAGAAACCGGGCTCGACAAAGGGATCCTCGTCGAAAGAGGCAAACGCCCCCTTGAACTCCTGAAACTGCGCCATTCCATCAGAGCGCAGTCTTTTCTCGCGCTCATGACGGTAACGTTCGCGCATTTCGTCCATGGAAACTTCGGTTTTCGACTTGTCTTCGTTGATCGCCACAGTCGTAGCTTAACGAAGAATGATGGAATGTGAACGGGGGCCTGCCGAATCCCTGCCACAGGCATTTCGCGGCAAACCCGCCTCTTTCGGAGGGCCAAAGGGTCGGCCCTATCCCCCCAAAAGGGCTCGCTCAGCAGCTACCGGGGCCGTCGGCGGGTTGCTGCTGGGTCAGGCAGTGGCAGGCGCCAAGGCCGAGCACCAGATCCCTTGCGGGGATCCCGACAATCGCCCGGTCGGGCAATAATTCGCCCAGCACTCCAAGCGCTCGGGCATCGGCCGCATCCTCGAAAACCGGGACCAGTACGACCCCGTTGGCGATATAGAAATTCGCGTAGGAAGCGGGCAAGCGGAGATCGTTTTCTCGGAGCGGTGCCGGCATCGGAAGCTCCACGACTTCCAGCACACGGCCGGTCGCGTCCCGCATGCCCGACAGACGATCGCGGTTTTCCTGCAGCGGTCCATAATTGGCATCCTCGGGATTTGTCTCGATGGCCGTCACCACCACACCCGGCGCCACAAAGCGCGTCAGATCATCGATATGTCCGTCGGTATCATCCCCCGCAATCCCCTCGCCCAGCCAGAGAACCTTTTCAGCGCCCAGATAACGAGCCAACTGGCCCTCGACATCCGGACGTTTCAGGCCGGGATTCCGGTTCGGGTTGAGAAGACAGGACTCGGTGGTGAGCACCGTCCCCTGACCATCGCCATCGATCGATCCCCCCTCCAGAATAATTCCGGGCCGCTGGACCTCCAGATCAAGTTGATCGGCGATACGAACCGCCACGAGCGCGTCGGCAGCCCAATCCGGGTACTTTGCGCCCCAAGCATTATAACCCCAGTCCAGAGCGCGCAGGGTGCCAGCTTCATTGCGAAGAAAAACTGGCCCATGATCACGAACCCACGAATCGTTGGAGTCAATCATGTGAAATCGAACGCCTGCGCCAAGCGCTCGGTGCTCCGTCAATACAAATTCAGCCGCCGCTTGCTCCGCCGCCGTGCGGACGAGGATCTCGACACGCTCACCGGGGAGCAAGGCTCGAACCATTTGCGCAAAAACCGGCGGGATACGCGAGAGCTTTCCAGGCCAGGTGTCAGGGTTATGGGGCCATACCAGCCAGGTTGCTGCATGAGGCTCCCATTCGGCTGGCCAACGAAATCCGGACGGAGGGGAACTCATTCCCCGGTCTCGTCGCCTTCATCATCAGCGAGGCGCAGCAGCCCGGCGTAGGTATCCACGCGACGGTCTCGCAGGAATGGCCAATGCTGGCGCGTCTCCTCGATTGCGCCAAGGCGGCAATCCGCGATGAGGACTTCCTCACTCCCGGAGGAAGCTGCAGCCAGGACTTCGCCACTTGGTGCCGTCACAAACGAGCCGCCCCAAAACTCGACGGTGCCCTCCACGCCCACCCGATTGGGTGCCGCGGTGAAAATCCCGTTGGCTATCGCATGGCCCCTCTGGACCGTCTGCCATGCCGAAAATTGCGTCGCGCCGTGAGAATCTTTCTCCTCCGCATGCCAACCGATCGCCGTGGGATAAAACAGAATCTCGGCGCCTGCCAGCGTGGCCAGCCGGGCGGCTTCGGGGAACCACTGATCCCAACACACCAGAACGCCGATCCGCCCGAATTTCGTTGCAAAAGAACGATATCCGGTATCGCCGGGGGTGAAATAAAACTTCTCGTAGTACAGCGGATCATCAGGAATATGAGCCTTGCGATAAATCCCGACCATCCGGCCGTCCGCGTCAAAGACACAGGCCGTATTATGATAGAGACCGGCGGCACGACGCTCGAAAACTGATCCGACCAGAACCACACCGAGTCGTTTCGCGGTCGCCGCCAAGACCTCCGTGGTCGGACCCGGAATGGATTCCGCAAGCGCGAAGTTCGCGTGATCTTCGGACTGACAAAAATAGCGCGTCCGAAAGAGCTCCGGGAGGCAGACGATCTGCGCCCCCTTGCCAGCGGCTTCTTCGACCAGTCTCAGGGCCCTTTGCAAATTGGCAGAGGGCTCCTCCTGACAAGCCATCTGGACGAGAGCGACTCTGACGGGGCGCGAATCGTTGGACACGGGCCTTCCTTACACCCCCGGCACCGCGCGTGCGAGCGCCTGATATCGGAGTTCTCAGCCCGGACGACCCAGGTGCCAGGCGCCTTGACCGGCGGGTGCCGCCGCGGCCAACCCGGCGCGCACAAAACCTCGCGCCTGAGCCACAGCCGCGCTCATCGAGCGCCCCTGGACCAACCCCGCCACAATCGCGGCCGAGAGCGCACAACCGGTCCCACGAACATCCGGCACCTGAATTCGAGGTTCAACGAACTCCTCGACTCCTGTCGGGCTGACCAGGAGATCGATCGGAGCTCCGTCGAGATGGCCGCCTTTCACCAGAACCGACGCGGCCCCATAGCCCAAAAGCGCCTGGGCGGCCGCGTGCATGGAGGGCCGGTCCACCACAGAAAAGCCGACCAATGCGGCCGCCTCGGCAAGGTTCGGTGTCACCAGTGTGGTCACCGGAAGGAGCTGCCTGCGAATCGCTTCCTGCACATCGGCGTCCACGAGCGCCTGCCCGGCGGTGGTGATCAGCACCGGGTCGACCACCAACGGGCCAAGTCGACTTGCTGTCCGAGCGATCACCTCGACGACGTCCACAGAAAGTAAAAGGCCGGTCTTGGTGGCCGCGGGCGGGAGATCGGCCAGCAAAGTATCGATTTGTCGGGCCACAAAGGCCCCGGGTACGGTCAGAGTTTCCGAAACCCCGGTCGTATTTTGCGCCGTCAGAGACGCAAGAACCCCGAGCCCCTCAACCCCCAGCGCGGCAAAGCTCGTCAGATCGCGCTGGAGCCCCCCGCCACCACTAGGATCCGCCCCCGCGATGGTCAGCGCTCTCACTTCTGAGGAACCATCCGGAAGGTCTGCCCCGCGCCATAGGGTCCGACCGCCTGACCATAAAAAGCCAGCAGCTTGGTCGATCTGTCCGTCGGCCGAATCGCGATGGTGCCCGAGAGCCCGGGGTTTGCCCGCGGGAAGAGCTCCTCGAGTGTCGAGAAAAATGCGCTCGCCGCCAGATTCCTTATGGCCTGGTCGGCCGAAGGGTTGAAGATCTGGTTGTTCTGGAGACGGATTTCCAGTTTCAGGATTTCTTCGTCTTCCTCGGGCGCAAATCCATCGGTCAGGGACTCCGGGAGGAATCCCTCGTCGTTGATGCCGATCACCACCAGAAGGTTGTCCTCGAGATCATCGATCTTGAACGTTGTCCCCACCGCCTCATCGCCGGAATTCAGCCGCCCATGGACTCCCAGCCCGACGGCCGCGGCTCCCCAGGCCGCCGAGGTCTGCGTATTCGCCACGGTAAAGTTGCCGATCAAACGCGGCTCATCCTCCCAGTCGCCGACCACAACGAAGCCATTGCGACCCAAAAGGGAGATCGGTGGGCCCAGCGTTCCATCTTCGTCTTTGGAACGAATGGAACTCGGATCCACGATATCCGTGCCGCCCTCGCCGAGGACGTAGCGACTGACGCTCTCCAGCAGCTCGCCCGAGGCGTCATAAAAATCCCACTGGATTTCGACAGGCTCCGGATCTTCCGGGGAACCATCCGATGCACCCACATTACTGATCATGAAGAACGTCGTGTAGTTGCCTTCGGCGACCATCGGCATCACCAGATACGCGTCGGGCTCGGTCAGATTCGGCCCATTTCCTGCTGCATTTGCCGTGGCAAACGCCCCAAATACGAGAAAAGCCAGAAAAAGGCCGCAAAATCGAGTTCTCACGGATCTGGATAGCATATATCACCTATAATCGGTCGCGCATTTACGCGGCACCGCGCAAAAGTGCACGATTTGAAGGCCGCGGAAGTGCCATGTTCTCTGGGCCCGATTGGCTCCAGCTTTGCAGAGGAATTGCTATTGAAATGAGTCGAAGTTTTGTCAGAAGTTGGGCGACCGTGGTGACGATCATGGCACTTGCGTGCTTTGCTTTCGTCCAGCCCATGCCTGAAGGCCCCGCAGGAGGCGGCTTCGCAGGCAACTCCGGGAGCGAGCTATCGAAAGAAAGCTCCGGGGAAACCGGCAGCTTGCACGCTGGGAGCCACCTGAATGAGGCCCCCCCGCTTCTGGATACAGCCTTTTCCAGCAAGACTTTTTCGTCCGTTGCGATCCTGCCCGTCATGATTGCGTCCCACATTGGCGGCACTGGATCGAACACGCAAGCCTTTGCGGCGGCGAAAATCCCGACGCGGGCCCCCGAACCGCTCATACGACCCGGCTGACCTGCCGATACTCCCCATAAAAGGCGTTTTGCCGCCCGGGTGCGAGATCCTTGGCACGCTGGAGAGCTTTCGAGCACTCGCGTGACGTATCGACCGATAGCGATACGTGGTCTTCGGGCAGCTTTTCGCCGAATCTAAGGGTAGAATCGGGAAGTATTCCTGCTGCTGATCTGGCGACCAGCAGCCAGAGGGTGCACAGCCGACCGTGGGCGGACGGCAAAATCCCGAATTTACCAGGGCTAGTCGAGAACGGGGGGCTCATCGCCTCCGGGCATGAGTCTCCCGATTTCTCGAAAAACCCGAGCATATTTACGAATTCCGGGAAAACTACCGCGTCAAACGATTCAGTCGAGATTTCATTAACGTGTTTAATTTGGAGCAAATACAGGCAGGGCAAAGCCCCGATGACAGGCCTTCGTGCCGAAAGCCCCTGCAGCGGATCGCGATCCTGGTGGGGATGGTCCTCGGCCTGCAAATGCCGGCAACGGTGCTGGCTTTGGATTTCCATGTCGATCGCGCAACCGGATCAGACAGCTTCACAGCGCTGCAGGCGCAGAACCCTGAGCAACCGTGGGCCACCATAGGGCATGCCCTGCGCTCGGTGCAAAACAGCGGCGGGCCGCATACCATCCACGTCGCTGCAGGCTTGTATCTCGAATCGCTGGAATCAGCCTATGCCGGCATCACCTTGCAAGGTGCATCCGGGGCCATTCTCGAAGCCCCCGCGGACAGCGCGGGCCTTTATGTGGAACATGAAGATTTCACGCTGGACGGCCTCGAGATTCGTGGTGGTCGCCATGGCTTGCGAGCCGACACCGCCAACGGACTGATCATCCGCAATTGCATCATTCGCGATGCCGCCAAAAACGGAATTCACATCACCAACTCGCAGAATGTGCGCGTCGAAAACACCGAGGCCCACAATAATGGCTCTCGGGGAATCTTGATCGAACGAAGTGCACCCTCCTACGTGCGCAACAATCTCGTCACCGAGAATCAGGAATGGGGCATCGAGGTGGATGGCGGAGACTCGGAGATCTTCCCCCCCGGAACCAACCATCTCGCATCCTTCAACACCGTCATACAAAACGGTGTCCTCGCCACGCATGGTGGGTTGCGATTCGAGAACGCGACCGGCGAGATCCGCAACAATATTCTCGCCAGCAATGCCGGTCGTGCGATCAAAGTCGATACCGCGCCGACCTTCATTCACCACAACCTGATCTGGGCACAATCTCTGACCATCGATTTCGATACCGACCAGGAGCCTCTGATCTGGAATCTGATCGAGGCGGACCCGCTGTTTGCCGGGAACGGAGATTATCGTGTCGCCGCAAACAGCCCGGCCATCGATGCGGGTGACGCGGAGGTTTCGGTGGCCGATATCAACGGTTCGATCCGGACCGACCTCGCGCCTGATACAGGCCTGGCCGACCTCGGCCGGCACGTCGAGGCGTCCGCCTCGACAGGAGTACCGCCCGCCGCAGCCACCCCGGCGCCCACGCCCGCCCCCACGCCCGCCCCCACGCCCGGAGTGGGTCTGGAATATTTCGTCAACTGCAGCGACGGAGATGATGCGCGTAATGCAGCTACTGCTCGGAATCCGGCGACTCCGTGGCGGTCTATTCGCCGCGGCGTGCTCGGAGCCGGCCCACGGAACATCGTCACCGTACAGGAGGGCACCTGCTCGCCAACCGAAGAAATCCAGATTGACCGTGACGATATCACCGTGCAGGCTCACGTCGCGGGTTCGGTGACGGTCATAGGCCCCTCCGGCACCAATGCGTTTCTGATCCAGAACAGCGGCATTACGCTCGATGGCCTGCGCATCCTCAGCGATCACCGGGGCATTCTGGCCGCCCCCACAAAAGACGACGAGACTCTCACCGGGATCACTCTGCGGAATCTTCAAATCGAAGGACGTCCGGACGCCGGCCTCCAATTCGATGCCATCACCGTTCGTCATGGGCAGGGGATCATTCTCGAAAACAACCAGATCGTGGGTGCCGGGGGGCGCGGAATCCAGCTCAGGCTGACCAGCCACGCTACCGTTCGCAACAATCTGATTACCGGCGGCAGCCTTGACGATCAGGCCTCATGGGCAATCGACTTTGAGAACGACCCCAACTCGACCGCGTTTCCGCCGCCACTGTCCAGCGGGAATCTGATCGTTTTCAATACAGTCGTCGGCAACCGCCAAGGGATTCGCCTGAACAACGCCGAGGGCGAGATTCGCGACAATATCATTGCCGACCAAAGCCTCAGTGGTCTCCGCGTCTCGGACCCGGGCGCCGGCAGCCTCGTCCACCACAACAACTCCTGGAACAACGGCACCACCGGACAGAACAATTATATTATGCCCAGCGGTTTCGACCTATGGGTCAGCAATCGCAGCCTGAACCCTGGTTTTGTCGACAGTCTCGCGGGTGATTTCCGACTCCAACAGATCGCAGCGGGCGATTCTCAGGACAGCCTATTGCTCGACCGGGGCAGCGCCCCGATCGGGACCGCCGACATCAGCGGCTCCACGCGACGGGACGGCCTTCCGGATCAGGAGATGGCCGACCCGGGTTTTCACCAGAATAGTGGCATATTCGGCGACGATATCAGTGCCATTCCCCTGCCGATCGACCAGCATTATTTTGTAGACTGCCGCTTTGGAGACGATCAGCGCAGTCGGTGGGAAGCCGGGCGTGCCTGGGATGGTTGGGCGACAATCGGCAAGGCGCTGGGACAGGCCGTCCCCGGAGATACGATTTCGCTTGTCGGTGGTTCTTGCGAGGAAGCTGTCGAGATAGAGACCGCGGGCGTCACTCTGCAAAGCGCGACCCCGGGCGCTGGTGTCATTGACGCCCCGCCGGGAGCGATCGGCATTCGAGTCGAAGCTGACGATGTTCATGTTGTTGGACTCACGGTGCGCGCTTCGTTGGAAGGAGTTCGCGTTGCGCCCGAAGACAGCGACCGCTCGATCTATCGCGTCCACCTGCAATCGCTGCTCGTCGAGGCTCCCATCGGAAGCGAGAAAATTTCGGGCAAGGCCATCGTGCTCCGGGACACCTATGATTCAATCGTTGAAGGGTCCATCGTTCGGCAAGCAAAACTCGACGGCATCGCGGTGCAGACCAGCGAAATCAATGGCACAGTGGGCGGCGGCAGAAACTGGGTTCATAACAACCTCGTCACCGATTGTGGGGAATGGGGCATACGCGTTCGCAGCGAGATCGCTGCCTTCACCAACGTCGCAAATCTGGTTTCGTCCAATACCGTGCATGGCAACGGCACAACGACGGCGCATGGCGGCATTGCTTTCCAGAACGCTACCGGCGAGATACGCAATAATATCGTCACATCGAATTCAGGACGAGGCATCAAGACAAACACACTACCGCTTCTTCTCCACCATAATTTGGTGTTCGCGAACCCCAGAGGGTACGATACGTCCTCGGATGCGGAGCCCGTGGGGTGGGCCAACCTCTCCCAAGACCCACTCTTCCGGGATAGCGACGCTGGAGATTTCCGCCTGCAACAATTGGCCGCCGGCGATACCGCGCAAAGCCCCGCCATCGATGCCGGCTCCGGCACCACCAGCGAGGCCTATATCTCGGGCACCACGCGCGTCGATGGCGTAATCGATCAGGCCATCGCGGACCTTGGCTACCACGCGAACGCCACGGGCAGTACGACGATCGCCGTTCCAGGCGATGCTCCGTCGAATCTCGTGCGTGGCTTTTTCGTCAATGCCGCAACCGGCGACGACGAGCGACATGTCCTCGAGGCGATGGACCCGGCAAGTCCCTGGAAAACGATCGGGCAAGCGCTGCGCTCCAATAGTGCTCGCAGCGGCGATACTGTCCGGGTAAGCGCCGGGACCTACAACGAAGCCGTGGAGACATCGAACGAAGGTGTGACCCTCCTCGCCGACCCTCAGGTGACCATCATGGCGGGGGGCGAAAATGGATTCCTGGTCGAGCATGATGATATCACGATCGAGGGCTTCCGGATCGAGAACGCGCGGTACGGGATTCGCGCCGACCGGGCGGAGCGTCTTCAGATTCGATCGAATGAAATCGTCGAACCTACGAATACGGGCATCAAGATCACCCGCAGCAGCGAAGGAATCGTGGACAGCAACAAGGTTCATGGTGCTGCCTCCCGCGGCATCTACGGCACCGACAGCCCGAGTCTCTATATACGCAATAACCTCGTCACGGCATCAGGCGACTGGGCCATTCAGGTGGATACCGCTCAGGGGGCCGCAGTCGTGCATGGCACGCTGGTAGCCTTCAATACGGTGGCTCAATTCGTCAAGGGCGGGATTCGACTGGCCAACGCCACCGGCCGCGTCCGCGATAATATTGTCGTGGGTGCCGGGGGCGCGGGCATCAAGACCGACACCGCGCCTGTCGATGTCCACCATAATAATATATTCGGTCCAAACTCGCTCTTCGACGAAGCATCCGGACAGGAAGCGCGACGCTGGTCGAACCTCTCCCGAGAACCCGATTTCGTCGACAGCCTCGCTCGCGATTATCGACTTCTCTCCATCGCGGCCGGCGACGCCCGAAACAGCGCGCTCCTCGACAGCGGATCGGCGCGCGCCGACAGCGTCGAGGCCGATATCTCGGGAAGCGTCACCCGCGATGGCAACCTCGATTTGGGGCGGGCGGATCTGGGCTACCACCGAGATGCCACCAGCACACAAGCACAGCCAGCCACGACTGTTGCCTTCAGTGCAATCACGGGGACGGGTGCCGTATTCAAGGTGGCGCCTGACGGCGACAATTCCAACCCGAGCGGCGACGCGATCCATTCCGAAACAGCCTGGCGAACAATCCGTTACGCAGTTCGCCAACTTGCCCCCGGCGACAGCCTCGAAATTGCCCCGGGCGATTATAGCGAGAACATCAGCATCCAGAGCGCCGGCATCCGTCTTTTTGGCAGCACGACCCCGGGGGCCACGCGACTGCTTCCCCCAAGCGGCGAACTGGGCATCAGCATCGAAGGCCATGATCACGTCGCGATCGAGAACCTCACCATCGAGGGAGGCGCGCAGTCGCTCAAGGCCGTAAACACCACCGGATTGAGGATTCGCCAGGTAGCTTCCGTCAATGCCGAGACGACCGGCATCAAGGTCGAGGACAGCAGTGACGTCTGGGTCGACTCCTCCGTCGTCACCAATGCAGGCCAGACAGGCCTGCTCCTGCTGCGCAGCGACAAACTATTTGTTCGAAACAATCGGATCTATACCAATGGCGGCTGGGCCATCTCGGTCGACAACGAAACAGGATCCGAGTCCAAGCCGACGCTTCCCAATTCGACCGACAACCTTCTCGCTTTCAATACGGTACATGCCAACAACGATGGAATTCGCATTGTAGGTGCGAGCGCTGAAGTCCGCGATAATATCATTTCGAATCAACAGGATCTGGGGCTCTACCTCAAAGGCGAGGAGATCTTCGCGCATCATAATGCCTTCGCTTTCAACCAACGCGACCGCGATCGCGAAAACGATTCCGAGAATATCTTTTTCTGGGATTATATCGGGCACAGCCCCAAATACGTCGATCCAGCCGGCCCGGATGCACATCTCGGCGGTTCCGGATGGTTGGACGACAGCTTTTTCCTCTCAAATATCGGCGCCGGCCAAAGCAGAAACAGTCTTGTCATCGACCGCGGATCGGCGGAAACGATCACGGCCGGCATCGATGGATCAACAAGCATTGATCGCGCACCCGATGTTGGCGTCGCTGATCCGGGATTCCATGCAGATGCCAGCCTGGCGATCGCGGTTCCGAGCAGCGCCGCCTTCGATCCCGCCAGCTTGCGCGGAACCTTTTTTGTAAGCTCTCAATTCGGATCGGACGGGACCGAAGACGAACCGCGCACCTCGGCCACCGCACGCAACCCCATGACCCCATGGGCCACCCTGCTCTACGCGGTCAGCCGGGCCGAAGAAGGCGATACGATTATTCTCCTGCCGGGCGTCTATCGGGAGTCCGTCCAGATCAAGCGAAATGGAATTACGATCAAGGCCGAAACACCCGATAGCATTGTCCTGGAACCGCTACCGCAGAAAGATACCGAAACAGGAGCACTGGAACCGACCACGGGCTTCACGATTGAGGCCGAAGATATCACTCTCGACGGACTGCGGATCCGCGGCGCCTCGACCGGGATCTCCGCTCTGACCGGATCCACCGGATTACGGATCCGAAATTGCATCGTTCTCGAGTCAAATGGCGACGGCATTCGTATTTTCGAGTCCGAGGGTATCCGCATCGAAAATACAATCGCCGCCAGCAACCTTTATGCCGGCATCAAACTTCGTCGTTCGGCCGGGATCGAACTGGAAAACAATCTCGTATACGGAAACGGCGAGTGGGGGATCTCTCTGGACAATAGCAGTGCCAGCGATGACGATGTGCCGCCGATCTCCGAGAATAACCTCGTGGCTGCCAACACCATCACAAACAACGCGGTTGGTAATCTTCGCCTGGAAAACTCTGCCGGGACCATCCGGGACAACCTCATCACGGACGCGATCGGTATCGGTCTCAAGATTGAAAACTCGGACGTCGTCCTTCAGCATAATGGGTTCTGGAACCCGTCCGATCCGGCTCTGGCCATCTCGCCTGACGAGGCTCTTTTCTGCCAAAGCTGTACGGGAAATATCTGGGTCAACCCGCACTTCCTGAGCCCCGCTGGCGTCGATGGTACTCTGGGCGGCGCAGCCTGGCGCGATGACGATTTCCGGCTGAGTCAGATCGGATCCGGGCAGACCATCCAAAGTCTGGCCGTGGATGCCGGCTCTGATCAGGCGCTCCTTCTCGGGCTTACCGGAACCACCGCGGCTTCGGGCACACCAGACCTCGGCATGGCGGACCTCGGTTATCATTATGCAAACGGCGCGCGTTCTCTCGCGGCCATTCAATGGCGAGACGCCAGCACATCGGCGCTGCTCCATGTCGATGCCACTATCGGCAATGACGAATATACCCGCATCGAGGCGGCGAATGCCTCAACGCCGTGGGCTACGATACGGCACGCGCTGCGCCAATTGGTGCCCGGAGATACTCTGATCATCGGTGCCGGCGTTTGGAATGAGGCCATGGATATCCGGGTATCGGACGTCACCGTTCTCGGCAGTGACTCTCTGGGCTCGACGACACTCAAGCCCGATTCCAGACGCGATGCGATCCGGGTCCGAGCAGCCCGGGTAGAGATCCGGAACCTGGCGATCGATGGCGGGCGGCGCGGCATCAGCCTCTATCGGCAAGCCGAAAATATTCATTTGCAGGATCTCAGCATCACCAACGTCCGCAGTGACGGAATCACTCTGCGCGGAAACCCCGGCGTAACGATCGACTCGGTGACATTAAGCGGTTGTCGTCGCACCGGAATTTATGGAGTTCGAGCCACCGAGGTTCTGATTCGAAATGTGCAGGTGACGGCCTGCTTGCGTGGCGGCATCGGAATGTCCAGAAGCTCGGGTCTGATCGAATTCGTAACGATTCAGGGCGCTGGCCGAACCGGCATCTCCTTGCGGCGGAGCCCGGATCTGGAATTTCGCGATTCGATCGTGACCGGGCACGCGGGCTGGGGCGTCCATATGAGGGCACGCGCGGGCGAAGCGTCCTCATTGCACCACCTTCTTCTAGGCAATAATCGGATGGATATTTACCCCCAAAGTGCCGCATCTTCCCCGGATATACTGACGAATTCGGACCCACTCTATCGCGACCCGGAGGGCCCCGACGGCATCGCGGGCGGGATCGGTTGGGCCGATGATGATCTTTCGCTATCGCTTGGAAGCCCAGCGATCGATAAAGGATCAGATGAGGCTTCCGCACTTGGTGTCGACCAGAGCTCGACGCAGGCAAAGCATGGAGCCCCCGATACGGGCATCGCAGATCTCGGAGTACACCAATGATCTCTTTTAAAAAATTCACAGCTTTGGCAATCTCGCTGGCCTTTCTTCTCGCCCCCGTTGTGAGCACAGCCGCTGGCGGCCGCGTGGGCGACCCCAAGAACCTTCGGGTCAAGCGAACGCAAAAGGAACGTGGTCGCATCATGCGGCGGCCGCCGATCCCCGACCCTCGGCTGAAGCAACCGGCGACACTCCGCGCCACAGTCCCCGACCCCACGGCAAAACCCCGCGGCGGCAAAGCCTACAATCGTCGCGGGCGCTATTATTACGAGAAAGCCAAGCCCATCTATGCAGGACGCGGCAAGCAGAAGCGCCTGATGCCGCCCGACCCTACCTACCGAAAAACCCGCTGAACCCCGGGAAAGTCGCGCCCCGAGGCCGCATCGCCTCGTATCCGGCTCGCACCCCACGATGGCAAACCGCGCACCGAGTGACGCCAAATTGAATGGCAGGCTGGTTTCCGCGATAACCAGTGTATGCCGTCATTGGAAGGAAAAAGAGCCCTCGTCCTCGGAGTCGCGAACGAACGCAGCATCGCCTGGGGCATCACGCAGAAACTCGCCGCCGAAGGGGCTCAGGTCGCCCTGACCTTTCTCGGGGATACCCTGGAAAAGCGTGTGCGGCCGTTGGCCGATAAAATCGGGGCCGATCTGGTTCTGCCTTGCGACGCCTCTCAGGACGACCAGATAGCCGCGATGTACGAGGCGATCGACGCGAAATGGGGCGGGCTGGATATCCTGATCCACGCCATCGCCTTTGCGGACCGTCAGGATCTGATGGGCCGCTTTGTCGATACCAGCCGCGAAGGCTTCCGCCTTGCGCTCGACGTCAGCGCCTATTCCCTCGTTTCACTGTCACGCGGTGCGCGTCCACTGATGATCTCCGCTGGTGGCGGATCGATCGTGACTCTGACCTTCGATGGGAGCCAGCGCGTTTTCCCCAACTACAATGTCATGGGTGTCGCCAAGGCAGCCCTCGAATCCGCGACCCGCTATCTCGCAGCCGACCTCGGTCCGGAAAATATCCGCGTCAATGCAGTCAGCCCCGGACCGATTAAAACGTTAAGTGCCGCCGGGATCCGTAATTTTCGTGATATGCTCAAGCTATCCGAATCCAAGTCCCCGCTGGGTCGAAATATTTCCACTCAGGATGTGGCCGAACTTTGTGCCCTTCTGGCCGGGGACGGCGGCAGCGGGATCACGGGACAAGTTCTGAAGGTCGATGCCGGCCTGAGCATTCTGGGAGTCTGAGGAAGTCATATGGCCACACTAGCAATCACTTTACTCTCGATTGGGTTCATTGCTGGGTTGGGCCTTGTCTGGAAACTCTCCCAGGCCGAGCCCGAGCCTCAGGAAAAGCGAGTCCCCCCCGAGTTCGACGATCTGGCGTGAGAGGCAAGGCCTAACGGGACAGGAGCGGCTCGAGATCCGCAACGAGCATGGCCGGATCGAGCGGCCAGTCCGGATACAAGATCGGGGTCTCCGCAAGCGCGCGCTCACGCAAGCTCGCATCCGCGGTCGCCAGAAAAGGCAGCTGAAAAAGGCCGTCGACAATGGCCTCGAGGGGGTAGGTCGAAACCGGGTTTTCCGCAACGTCGATCGGTGCGAAACCAACCGTATAACCGGCCTGCAGGGAATCGTGAAAGAGCTGCAACTCCCCGCCGTAAAACGGCCAGGAAGCAGGTTCCAGGCCGCGCAGACGACCCGCCTCGAACAAATGAAGCCCGCATTGGAGGTCTGCATTCCGAAACGCCGGATCGGTGCTGCGCTCCAGCGTGAGCAACGCCAAGGTATTGGAAAAAGCTTCCAGATGAATGCGCAAACGCGACCCATCGGTCCCGGGTGCCCGAAGGTCGATCGCGTCAGGTGGCCGTGTACCGATGACATGAGAGAACGGCCCGGAGACCATCCGAGCCGCGAGACTCTCCAGACAATGTCCGGGGAATGCGCCATCGGCATCCAGTACGGCCACCCAGCTCTCGTCACCGTCGAGATGCGCCAGACCCTCTGCGAAAGCCGGCCATTTCCCGACTCCCGCCGGCAGGCGCACCACGCGCAAACGCTGATCCGAGGGCAAATCCAGCAATGGAGGCAAGCCTTCCGGCCCGGCCTGAGCCACCACAATGCACCGGCGTACGGATCCCGGAAGGTCGCCGAGCGTTCCTGCCAGAATCGCAACGTCCTCCGGTTGGCGCAGGTAGGCCGGGACAATCACCGCGCCCGCCGGCGAGTCCACCGTCACTCGCGACGACTTCCTTCGGCAACCCAACGGTAGCCGGGCAGAATTCCTTCGAGCACCATCACTTCTTCGCCGGTGACCCGCGTCAGCTTGGCCAAAGCCATATCGTATTGGCGAACGCTGTCGTAGTAGCTTGAGGAAACACGAGCGTAATTCCCCAAAGCCTGCAGGATCTCGGAGGCGTCCCCAATACCGATATCGAAGTTCGTCACCGACAAGGTCAGGATGGCGCGCCCTGCCTTCCGCCCGTCCTCGAGGACCTCCAGCGACTCGCGAGCCTGCGTCACTCCGTCGTAGGCCTCCTGAAGCTCCAGTTCCAGCCCCGAGCGGGCGCGGCGACTCTCCGCATGCAGCTTTTCCACTTCGGCCTGCGCCGCCGAGACACGAGCCTCGGTAAGATGGAAATTGAGCGGCCAACGAATCCCGAGCACACCACCGGGCCCCCGCAAATAGTTGAATTGGTCCCAGGCGAAGGGGTTCAGCTGTCGCTTCCGCTTGGGGGCATAGCTGTAGGCAAACGTCCCGCTGAGGAAGAAGCTTGGGTAGTAGTCAGCCTCCAGGGCATCTCGCTGGCTGGACTTGGCTTCAATGCCAAACTGCAGCTGCTTCCACTGCGGACTTTGCGAGAAGAGTTGCTCCTCGTAATAAGCCAACTCCCGAACCTTCGCCGGCACTGGATCGAGAAAGCGCTCGCCGACATCGAGTGGATCCCGACGGGGTTCCCCGGCAAGAATTCGCAGCGCCTCCAGGGCGATGCGCTCGCTCACTTCCAGTCGTGGGATTTGCTTCTTGATCTCTGCGCGCCCGACGCGCAAGTAGAGAATATCGAGTTCCGTAATATCCGCATCCCCGTCCTCACGGCGCTCGCGTGCCGTCTCGAGGGCGTCATCAAACCCCTTCGCGGTCTCGGCCACGATCCCCCCTAGGGTCCGCGCAAGAAGGATGTTGAAGTAAAGTTCCTTGGTTTGCTCGACAATCGCGTTCCCGGTGCGCTCGCCGGCCGCCATCTGTGCGTCCACCGCTCGCGCAGCGGCCTCGATATTGGAGGTGATTTTCCCCCAGGTAAACAAAGGCTGAACGAATTGAACCTCGACTTGGGTAAACGGTCCGTACGCATTGGTATCGACGGTATCCAATGGCGCATTCACAGTGCCGCGGGCCCGCTTGCTGACCCCCGACAAGCTCAAGGCATGAAACTCGGGGAGAAATCGCGCCGCCTGAGCCGTCCCCAGACCTCTCTCGCGAATGGTCACCTCGCTCCGCGCCACGACCATCTCCGGCGCAGCAGCCAGAGCACCTCGAATCCATGTAGGCAAGGAACGCTTCTCGAGACGGACGTCGCGGGCTTCGGTATCGATCGGTGCGGCCGAGGCCAACGTGACCGAGACAAGGCAGAGGACCACGGCCATCGCCGCTCCAAGTGCTCGCTGCCTGTCGCCTTTCGAAAACATTCCGTGTTCGCCCAACTCGTCGTCCTAACGCGCGCTATGGCGTACCCTGAAAATCCAGAGACCGATCAGAAGAGTCCCGACTCCGAATATAAAAAGGACACCTAGCGTGTCTGCGATACCCGCCAACCCCTGATCTCTTAGCACGAGATCATTCATCCCCCGCATAGCCCAAGTGGTAAAAAACCCCTCGGCAGCCAGTCGCAGCCCATTCGGCATCATATCCGGCGGCCAGAAAAGGCCACCCATCCCCGACCAGATCATCATCGCGGCCAAGCCCAGCGATTGTGCCTGCTCCCGGGTCCGGGCGATCCCGCCCACCACCAACCCCAGCGTGACGCAGCCAAGGACGATCATTGCCGAAAGCAGGAGAAAACCGCTCACGGACGGGCCCAGAGACACATCAAAGAGAAAATGGGCCCAAAGCAGAAGCAGGACCAATTGCCCAAACCCGAGCACAAAACGCGCACCTAATTTCCCGCATAGAATCCAGGTGAAGCCTGCGGGGGCTACCAGCAATCTGGGCAGAGTCCCCCATTCCCGTTCCTCATGCAGCCCCATCGACACACCAAAAATGATCGCCAGAAGCGTGAACATGATCGTGAAGCCGGGCACGTTCGCCTCGAAATCGGAGATCGCCGTGCGGTTTCCCGTGAGGTTACGTTCCTCGATCACCATCATATCGTCGGTCAGGGGATCGGCGAGAGCTGCCGCTTCCTTGTCCATCAGCAGAAGCAGTACCTTGACCGCCTGCACTCCTTCGGGTTCCGCGGGGTCCGTGAGCAGTTCCACCACGCTCGGTCGCCCCTGAAGATAGCGCCGACTCAGACCGGGGGGGAACACCAGCGCTGCCGGCGCACGGTTTTGCACCGCGACCATATTCTCGGCGCGCTCGCGATCCATGACCTCGACAATCGCATGCTCGCCGAGGAGTTTCCGGAACGCTCCGGCCACAGGCCCTCTGTCTTCATCCACGATCGGAATCGTTATGCGTGGTGTATCATCGCCGCTGGAAAACAGGGCGGCAGCGATAACCGTGATCACGAAAATCGGCACCAGAAGTGCGAAACCGAGCGCCCAGGGATCCCGCAGGATCAGGCGAAGGTCTTTCCAGAAGACCGCAATCATTGGCTGGGCGCGGGAGGCTTCTTTCCGTGAAGTTTACGATCGAGACGGTCGAGTAATCCGTCGAGAGAATCCTTGGAGAGCGCGCGATCAAATTGGGATCGGAAGTTTGCGCCGAGGCTGACGTCTTCGATCCGGATATCCGTGGCGGCCCAGCCGTCTTTTGTTTTGCGCAGATCGTAGTCCACGCCGAAGCGATCGCGGTCGGTGACGATCTCTGTTTCGACTTCCGCGGTATCGCCGACGATTCGCTCGTCGCCGTAAGCAAATTCAGGCACATCAAAAAGAAGCAGCCGTTGGACGTAGGTCCGAACAAAAAGATCCCGAAATAGCGAAAGAAATCGGGCTTCCTGCTCGGGACTCACCCCTTCCAGGTGCTTGCCCATCGATCTCCGGCCCAGCGCATCGGTATCGAGAAAGTCCCGCAGCAGAACCTTCAGCTTGATCAATTTCGCATCGCGATCTCCGGGACCGGTGACGATGGTATTGGAACTCTGCAAGATTTCCTGAGTATGCCGCATTGGCCCTTCGACCAAATAGGTCTCGGCCGCCGAAACCGGGGAAACCGTCAAGCATGCGAACAAACAAACCAACTTGATCTTGCGCAATATTTCCGTGACTCGAACTATCAATCGCGCAGCTCCTTGCCGGTAATTTCCATGAAAATGGTTTCCAGAGAGACAGGTGTGACCTTGATCTGCACAAGCTCTTCCGCCAGCGCGCCCGGAGCGCAGACCGTTGCAAGAAGCGGCTGCGCATGACGAGCATAAATACGCACCAGAGGACCGTGAAATTCGACCTTCTCGACCTCGGGATGATTCTCGACAATCGGAAGTGACGTCATCCCCATCGGAAAACGGAGCTCGACGACCTCGCGCGTCCGTGAGCCGGCCAAAAGCTCGGGAATCGTACCCAGAGCGACAATCTTCCCCTCGTCAATCACACCAATGCGGTCACAAAGCTCCTCCGCCTCGGCGAGATAATGCGTTGTGTAGAGGATCGTGAGTCCCTCCTCACGCAAGCGGCGGACAGCATCGAAAATATGAGCGCGCGACTGAGGGTCCACGCCCACAGTTGGCTCGTCCAAAAGAACCACACGAGGCCCACTGACAAGCGCGCAACCCAGATTCAGCCGGCGACGCATCCCTCCCGAAAACGTGCCCACGCGGTCATGCCGGCGCCCCTGCAATTCGACAACCGCGAGCGCTTTCTCAACCAGGGCCCCACGCTTGGCTGTCGGGACGCCATAGAGCCGAGCAAAAAACTGCAGGTTCTCTTCCGCCGTCAACGTGGGATAATGAGCCTCTTCCTGAGGGGCTACGTTCAAAAAACGGCGGGCGCGGTGCACCTCTTTTACGACGTGCTTCCCGCACACCCATGCGTCCCCGGAAGTGGGCCGGATGCGGGTCGAAATCATCGAAAGGGTGGTGGTTTTTCCGGCTCCATTCGGACCCAGAAGGCCAAAAATTTCCCCCTCGGGGATCGTCAGGGAGATACCCCGAACGGCCTCGCGCCCGTCGTAGGTGCGACGCAATTCCTCTGTGACGACAGCGGCGGCCATAGTCATCGATTAACCGTCCCCTCCCGAGCGGTCAATCCGATCGGGACGTCGCAGCCATCGCGATTCCCGACTCCTCAAACCGGGAAGGGGTCCCGCAATAAAATTGTCTCGTCTCGTTCCGCACCAACCGAGATCAAGGTCACTGGCGTCGCAGTGAGCTCCTCGATGCGCTTGATATACAAGCGTGCCTCGCGGGGCAGGTCCTCGACCGCACGGGCCCCCGACAAATCACCCGTCCAGCCGTCGATCTCTTCGTAGATCGGACGAGCCTCGGCCAGTCCCTGCACGCTGGCCGGCATTCGATCGAAGCGAGTCCCCTTACAATCGTAGCCGACGCAGATCTTCAATTTTCCTAATCCCGATAGAACGTCCAGTTTGGTCAGCGCGATACCCGAAAGACCGGAGAGCCGGGCGGCCTGACGCACGACAACCGCATCGAACCAGCCACAGCGACGAGGTCGCCCCGTGGTGGCGCCAAATTCGCCACCTGCTTCGCGAAGGCGCTCCCCGGTTTCGTCGGTGAGTTCGGTGGGGAAAGCCCCTGCCCCGACGCGGGTCGTATAGGCTTTTGCGATTCCGAGAACACGTCCGAGGTGGCGCGGCGCGATGCCGCCACCCGTACCTACGGCTCCCGAGAGCGTATTCGAGGACGTCACAAAAGGATACGTCCCGTGGTCGATATCGAGCATGGCGGCCTGAGCCCCCTCAAAGAGGATGCGACGATTGGCCTGACTTTCGGCAGCGACATAGGACACGGTATCCGTAATATGCGGAGCCAGTCTCTCGGCGTAGGCAGCATACTCGTCACAGATCGCATCGACCGACTGCGGTTCTGCACCATAGGACTCGAGCAGCAGATTCCGTTCGGCCAGAATCCCGGCGACTCTTTCGCGGAAGAACTCGGGCTGGATCAAATCCACCATACGCACACCGCGGCGGGCGGCCTTGTCCTCGTAACACGGGCCAATGCCGCGGCCCGTGGTGCCGATCGCGCCGGCGCCGGCGCCTTTTTCTCGCGCCGCATCAAGCGCGCGATGGACAGGGAGAATGACATGCGCCCGCTCGTCGATCCGGAGCTGAGCTGTTTCGCTCAGGTAGCCTCTGGCCTGCAAGCCATCGATCTCGCCAACCAGAACTTTGGGGTCAATGACGACGCCAGGCCCGAGCACGCAGACTGTTTGCCCATGAAGAACTCCAGCCGGAATCAGATGAACGACCGTTTTTTCCTTGCCGACAACCAGAGTATGGCCAGCATTATTGCCGCCCTGAAATCGGACACAGACATCTGCATGGGAGGCAAAGCGGTCAACGACCTTCCCTTTTCCCTCATCACCCCATTGGGTGCCAACAATCACCAGGCTCGACATTGATCTTTGCCTCCGTTCAGAAACGAATCACGCCAGCGGATACGATTTCCGCAGCACCGCGGAGCTGTTCCAGGACTTCTTCGGGAACCTCGTCGTCGACGTGAAAAAGGGAAACGGCCATCTCGCTATCCCCGTCGCTAGCGAGCTCGAGGCGCGCAATATTCACGCCATTGACCCCCAAGAGAGTGCCCACTTTCCCGACGACTCCGGGAACATCCCGGTTCTGCAACATCAGGATGATCCCCTCGGGTACAGCTTCCAGATAGAAATCATTGATTTTCACAATTCGACCGAACCGGCTGGCAAAGACGGCCCCGGCGACATCGTGGCGGGAACCACCGGCGAACTCGACTTTGACGGAAACTCGATTACGGAAATCACTTCGTTTCGAGGAATGAATTTCCTCAACATCGATGCCTCGCTCGCGGGCCACGGCCGGCGCGCTGACGTAGTTCAAATCGTCTCCGAGAATCGGCCGCAGAAGTCCACGCAGAATGGCGGCCGTCAAAGTCTTGGTCCCGAGGTCAGCGGCGTCGCCACGATACTCGATGCCGACCTTCACCGGAGTCCCGGCACCGGCACCCTTCTCGTTCGCGGCGAGCTGCGAGGCCAACGAGCCGAGTCGTTCTCCCAGCTCGAGGTACGGACCCAGAACCTCGCGTTGCTCGGAGGTGAGGGCCGGCATATTGATGGCCGCGGTAATCGCACCTGTCTCGAGATAGTGCGATACCTGCTCGGCGATCGCGATGGCCACGTTCACCTGCGCCTCGCCCGTGGAGGCACCGAGATGCGGGGTCGCGATCACCTCGGGCATTTCCAACAACGGATTCCCCAGCGGTGGCTCCTCGACAAAGACATCCAGCGCCGCGCCAGCAACTTTGCCGGAACGGATTCCTTCGGCCAGAGCGCTCTCGTCCACGATCCCACCGCGAGCGCAATTAATGATGCGCACGCCGGGTTTCATTTTGGAGATAGCCTCGGTCCCGATAAGGCCTCGCGTGTCGTTGGTCATCGGCACGTGCACCGTGACGAAATCCGCACGTGCGTAGAGATCATCGAGGGAGACCAATTCGGCATCCAGCGGCATGGTCTCAGGCGTCACGAAGGGATCGTAGGCAATCACTTTCATCGACAGCCCTGCACCGCGATCGGCAACGATCCGACCGATATTCCCCAGACCGATCACGCCCAGCGTCTTGCCCGCAACTTCGATCCCGGTGAACTTGGAGCGCTCCCATTTGCCGTTGGTCAGCGAAGCGTAGGCCTGCGGGATATGTCGCGCGAGCGAGAGCAGCAGAGAAATCGTATGTTCGGCTGTCGTCGTATTGTTGCCACCGGGGGTATTCATGACCACGATGCCGCGACGGGTGGCCGCCGGTACGTCCACATTGTCGACGCCAATTCCCGCTCGACCGATGACCTTGAGACGGGTCGCGGCCGCGATCACCTCGGCGGTCACGCGGGTACCGCTGCGAATCACCAGCCCATCAAATTCCGGAATGATCTCCAGCAGTTCTTCGGCTGACAGACCGGGCCGATCATGCAGTTCCAGATCCTTCCGGGATGCCAGGATTTCGAGCCCTTCGGGGGCTAATTTGTCCGAAACTAGAACGCGATATGACATTCCGATTTTATGAACCTCAAAAGACTTGCAAGGCCGTTCGCCAGCCGCGGGAAAGAGAGTGCCCCCCTCGGCGAGGGGGGTTCGGAACCGTAGATGAAATCGAAGGAATACGCCGATCGGTTCCTCACCCTACTGGCTAACAGACCCCGAAAGGCGTTCAAGAGATCGCCCGGCAGAGCCGCCCAGAGCCCCGCGCTACCTGCCGGCCGTTTCGCTGAAATTGACATCCCCGTCCGGCGCCGATACCCGAAAAAGTGTGGTTACCATGCAACTTCGATGGAAACGTCTCGTCCGAGGGGCAACGGCTCTTGCAATTCTGGCGCTCGCTTCGCCAGTTGCTGCTGCTGAAGTCGCCGAGTCCGAGAATCAATCTCTCGCCGCATCCGGCCTGATTGCCGGGGCAACCGCGGCCGAAAAGGCCGCGCTGATCGAGAACCCGTCGGTCTGGGCCATGCTCAGCTCGCAGTGGGAATATCCCGCACGCGAGCAGCGATTGCCGGTCGTTCCGGGCAACCCGCTGCAACCAGCGCGCCTGACGCTACGCGAGGTGGTCACGACAGCTTTGGCTCACAACCCCCGACTGCTCAGCGAATCCCTTCAACCGCTTTTCGAGGAGCAGGGGATTCTGGCAGCCACTGCTCAATTCGACCCGATCCTTGGAAGCGATGCAAATTTCGGCCGATTGGCCGAGCCCTCATCGAGCCTTCTGCAGGGCGCGAACGTTCTCCAGCAGTATTCTACCAATTGGGATCTTTCGGTGCGGAAGATGGTCCGCACAGGCGCCTTTATCGAAGCCCAATGGACCAACCGAAAGTTCACCACGGACAACACCTTCTTCGATCTCAATCCAACCCTGACACCGCAGGCCTCGTTGACCATCAACCAGCCGCTGCTGCGCGACTTCGGCCTGTATTTCTCAACCTTGCGCATCCGGCTGGCCGAAACGTCGACGGATGCAGCCGTCGAGGGCTACCGGACCAATGTCGCGAATTTCATCACCATCGTTATCCGCGCGTATTGGGATGTCGTGCTCAAGGAAGAGAGCCTCGATGTCCTGCAGGGCTCCTTTGAATTGGCCCTCAAGACCGTCCGGGACAACCGAACCCGGGTGGACGTCGGCGTCCTGCCGCCCGTTGCGGTTCAGGAAAGCGAAGCCGAGGCCGCACGCCGCAACGAAGACGTAATCGTCGCAGCGAATATACTCGAGCACGCCAAACGTAATCTCCAAAACATGGTGTACCTGCCGGGCCAAAGTGAATTCTTCCCCCGACGCGTCCAGCCGGTGGAAGCCCCCACCCATTCCCCCAGAGAACTTCCCGAACTCGGCGCCGCCATCGAGGTCGCCATGCAAAAGCGACCGGAAATAGAGGCTTCTCGTCTTGCGGTCCGGGGTGGCGACCTGCGGGTCGCCCTGAACAAGAACCAGGTTCTGCCTCGGTTGGACGTCTATGGCGCCGGTGGCCTCAACGGTCTCGGCGGCACCGTCCGTCCGGGCATCAACGACTTTACTGGCCAGCCCTACAACGACCAATTCGCCGGCAGCTATGGCAAAGCACTCGATCGAATGGTCGGCGGGGACTACTACTCTTATACCGCAGGGGTGCGAATCGAGGTGCCCATCGGGAATGCCGCCGCCGAAGCCGGTTACCGTCAGGCACGGATCCAGAGAGAGCAGATGTCGGCGCGCTATCGCCAACAGATCTCCGATGTCGCTCTCGATGTCAGTCAGGCTTTCGGCGATGTGCAGTCCGATGTCCAACGGATGTCGGCAACGCGTCTGGCTCGCGAGCTGAGCGAAGAAAACCTGCGCAACCAGATGAAACGCTACGATGTCGGGATGGCCACTACCACCGACCTTCTCAAGTTCCAGAACGACGTTGCGGCTTCCAAGCTCGCCGAGATTCGCTCAGTGATCGACTACAACAACTCGCTGGCGCGCTTCGAACGCTCGCAAGGCACGATCCTCGATCGTTATAACGTCGAGATCGCCGGTCGCGGGGAGACGGACTTTCCCTGGTGGTCTTTCTAGACCACCCGCTCACTCCGGGGGAAACTTGGCAAGAATCCGCTTGACGGCATCCTGAATCGTGTCGGTCGTGGACTGTTGCGTGGGATGGCGGGAGAGCTTCGCCGAGAAAGAGCCACGCCAGAACAACTTCATGTCGCGGTGGTCGAGGAAATCGATGATCAGGGTCCCCTCGTCATAGCTGCGCACGGTCTGTTGGGGCGGTATGGCGACCCCGTAGCCATAACCGCCATACCGGCCATAGCCGTAGGGGGAGTAGGCGGCCCTGCCGTATCCATAGCCGGGATAAGCTCCCATGCTGGTGCCGACGTAGCCCGGGGTCGAAGTAACCGAAGTTTTCTGATCGACGACGGTGTCATAGGCGATGAGAAAATCAGCATCGTCGGTGAAGGCCTTGGCGTAGCCCTTGCTGGTCATGTCCTGGCTGATCGCTGATCGAATCCGACGCTCAATCAGATCGTTGCGCTCCTTGCGGTTTTTCGGATCACTCTCACCGGCCGGCAGCCAGGCCCATTTCTTCATGGCCTCGTAGTTTTCGGCGGGATCGAAATCGACGCGAACCATCGGGCCGCTGCAGGCCTGCGCGAAAACTAAAATCAATGATGCCAGAAGAAATCTTTTCTGGTTCCTAGCCATACTGCCCCCTCAAGCCGGAGGGCCACGAGAGGATCGTGACACCGGCTAAATCCGGGCCAACCAATACGGTCGACCACAAAAACCTCAACCTACTTGATTGCCTTGGCCGCCCGCGTGGTCGCCTTCACTTTTTGGTAGCGTCGGTAATCGTAGCCGGTCGCCATCGCGAGGAGCAGGGGCTCCATGCCGCCATCGCGCTCGCGGCGTAAAATCTGCAGCCGGGCAAGGTATTTCTCGAAGCCGATCATCTTGCGTGTCACGGCGGCCTCGGGGTCTTTCTGTCCGACGCGCTCTTCGGTGATCGCCGCCAGACAATCCTCGGCATCGGGCCTGCGTGCCAGGTCCACCAGAAAGGCGATCGAGAACCGCAAGGCGGAGAAGCGCAATTCGTTGGGGAATGCGTCCCATTCGGCCAGCGAAAGCGTCCGCACCTGCTCGTAGCCGGCAATCAGAGTTTCGAATCGCTTCAGATCATAGGCGCCCTTGATAAAGCAGACGGCATTGATCGCACACGCGAGATCATAGATCAGCTTGCCTCGGCAAGCAGCCCCGAAGTTGAGAATCCCGACGAGACGTTCACCCTTGAGAAGGATTCCCTCGTCGAGCATTTCGCCATGGATCACTCCCTTGGGGAGTTTTCCCTCGAGATAACCGCCAAGATATTCGACCTCTTCATCGAATGTCCGCTTGATCTTCTTGAAATAGGGCGGCAAGCCGTTGCGAATCTGACCGTAAGATTCAGCAACTCGCGCGTAGCTGAACCGCGAGTCGATACCCTTTTTGTAGCCCTTGCCGATCACATGGAGTTCGGCGAGCGACTTCCCGATATTCTCGATCTGGGCGTGTGTGAGGTCTTCGGAATTCCGAACTCTCCCGTCGATATGCCGATAGGCAACCACCACCTCGTCACCAACGGATTTCAGATGACGGCTATTACGATCCGGAAGCGGCTGCGGGCACGGGAAACCGTTCTTGTTGAGAAAGATCTGCAAATCCACCTCGCGCCGCAAATCCACCTCGGGGCGAGCGGCCTCGAAGCGCACAATGTATTTGCGACGACCGGCTGCGACCAGAACGTCTCGCCTCCCGCTGGTATTGGGCGCCCAGGGCTGCGGCGCTTCCGCGACTGATTGGATCCGTCCAAAGCCATAACCATCGAGCATTTCGGCCATGGCCTTCTTGTCGGGGAGATTTTGCTGCATGCGTCGTGACCCTTCCGCGCGGGATTTCTGAAAATGAATACGTCACATTCTACAGGGAGCTCTGTGCCTTCAGGAAGATCGATATTCCTCCATGAAAATCCGGGATTAAACCACGACCCCCTGCTGAATCGACTCGGACGCTAGTATTTTAAGCGAGATTTGTCAACTCATAAAACGTTCAAATTACACGGTCAAGATTTATAAAACGTTGTTTTTTCAAGCCGAACGCACGGCCACGACGAGATCACCCACATTCGTCCCCGTCGGGCCCGTCACGAGCAGTCCGCCCGCCTTTGCCAGTACCGTTGCAGAATCGTGCGCCCGCAGGCCCGCAGCCACCGCGCGGGAGCCCAAAAACGGCAACGTTCCTGGGCCAACAACGCCCCCGGCCGCCCCGCTGACTCCGTCGACTCCGTCAGTTCCGGCCGCCAGGAGAACCCATCCGCCCCCAGATAGCCCCGGGACCGCCGCGAGAGCGAGCTCCTGACTGCGCCCGCCGGAGCCCGAGGCATCCCCTACCGCGACTGTCGTTTCGCCCCCAAAAACGACGCAGGAGACAGATTCGGGCTGAATTGCGAGCTCCGCAAGCACCTGATCGGCCGCGACCGAGGCTTCACCCCGGAGACGATAGCGGGAAACGCGCGTCCCGTAGCGCCGACGTCTGGCCTCGCGAGCTGCAGCCTGCCGGGCTCGGGTGTTATCCCCGATCGACAACCACGGCCCCGGCGAATCGCTGCCAGCAGGCGACACGCCCGGCCCCATCCGCTGCTCCAACTCCGGCGTGAGTGCCTCACCACCAAGAAGTCGCCGCAGCTCCGGGCGAAGGTCCTCGGCCCAAATTCGCTTGGGTGGCGAGCAGGTCGGGCCCGAGCCAATTTCCCACCTCGCCCCACCCGGCACGTCCGAGAGCGCCAACGTCGTCACGCGGCGGGGGGCGACCCTGTCGAGGAAACGCCCTCCCTTGAGGGCGGACAGACGCATCCTCGCGCGATTCAAAAGACCGATCGGCGCACCTGCGCGCAGCATCTGCTCGGTGAAAGACATTTTCTGGTCGCGTGAGATTCCGGGGCAAGGCTGGGAGAGAAGAGCCGACGCACCGCCCGAGAGAAGAAACAGAACGTCGGTATCCTCGGGGGTCCGCGCCACGGCCTCGAGCAAAGCTTCCGCCGCGTGGAAACTCTCCATGCCCGGCGTGGGGTGGTTCCCCTCAAATTGCCTGATTCCGCCGGAGGGATTCGGCGCTCCTCCCGGTGGCCGAATGACAAGACCGCGGGCCTCCGGCACACGACTGGCCACCGCTGCCGCCATCCCGGCCGACGCCTTTCCGGCACCGGCAACAAAAAGACTCCGCAGGGGAAGCACGGCTCCTCGAGTCGGACTGCCGACGACAAGCAGGCCCTCTTTTACCCGAAGAGAACCCCGCACCAGCCGGAAAGGATCGACTCCTCGCAAGGCGGCCTCGAAAATTGCGGTGACATCCGCATACAACTGCTCCGACACCCCGGCGGGTGGAGCCTCGCCCGATTCGGCTACTCGCCCGCCTCGTCGCCTTCGCCACCACCCATGCGGCGGTAACTGCGTTCTTCGTCCGGCCGACGGGTCTGGCGAGCCTCCTTCTCCTTGTCCGCCTGACAAATCACGCAGAGGCGGGAGAAAGGAAGCGCCTTGAGGCGATCCTCGGCGATATCGAGCTCGCATTCCTCGCAGATGCCGTAGGAACCCTTGTTGATCCGGGTCAGAGCCCCATCGATCTGGGCGAGTTTGTCTCGATCGCGATTGGAAAGAATCATGCCGATATCGCGATCACGCTCGTCGCTGGCGAGGTCATAGGTATCTCGACCATCGTCCTTTTCCGCGCCCATACCCTGCTTGGCGTCATCCGAAATATCGACAAGAACCTGCCCGCGAATCTCGAGGAGGGATTTTTGCTGCTTGTTCAGAAATGCTTTTCTCATAAGTCCGTGCGCTTGAGTTCGAAAAAAAACTCAGTCGGCGCGGAACATTAGGGGTCAGGACCTCTCATGTCAACGGTCTGCGATTTCGGCCCGAAACTCCTAATCTCGCAGATTCACGAATTGGAGCGGGCGACGGAAGTCGAGTCCCTTGAGCAAGGCCATCACCGACTGCAACTCGTCGCGCTTTTTCCCCGTGACACGGACCTGATCATCCTGAACTTGCGCTTGTACCTTGAGCTTTTCCGCCTTGATGGCCTTCACCACCTCCTTGGCAGCCTCCTTGTCCAGTCCTTGCTGGATGCGCACCACCTGACGAGCCCGACCGCCGGCCGCGGGTTCGGCCTTTTCGTACTCCAGAAACTTGAGATCCACGCCGCGCTTGAGCAGCTTGGTCTGCAGGACGTCGACCACAGCCGTCACCTTGTAGTCATCCGATGAGGTAATCTTGATCCCCTCGTCATCCTGCTCGATTTCGGTGTTCGAGCCCTTGAAATCATAACGCTGCTCAACTTCGCGACGCGCCTGCTGCAGCGCGTTTGCGACTTCCTGCATATCTACGGTCGAAACCACATCAAATGATGGCAATTCGCTATCCCCCCGAGTCCTTGTCTGGTCCGGCCCCTCGCATCGGATCGGCAATTTCATGCCGGAAGACTTCCAGTTGGGCGAGGAACTCCCTGAGGGTATCTGCCCGAAAGCGAAGTTTGAACCCGGTGACCCCGATTTCCGTATAAGCCTCCAACATCTCGCGGCATCCCCGGACCGACTGGCGCCCACGCAAATCCAACGGATGCTCCGGTTGGACTACAATTTCCAGAGCCGGGGCTCGGCGCTCCATGCGAGCCCGGGCGGCGGGTGACGCCTCGGCACGCTCCAGAAACCCTCGCAACTGCGATGCCGAAACACCGAACGGGATCCACCCCTCACCGAGCAGCAAAGCTCGCCGCAAAGATCGCTCACTGCGCCCACCCAGCCACAGCGGCACCCTTGCCTGCACGGCGCGGGGCTCCATCACAAAGTCCTCGAAGTCGAAAAAGCGTCCGTGAAACGAAGGCGTCTCGCCATCCAAAGCTACTCGCAGCGCCCGCAATGCTTCCTCGTAGCGCTCACCCCGGGCCGTGAAATCGACGCCGAGCAACTCAAACTCCTCCTCCAGACTGCCAACCCCGACGCCCAGAAGGACACGGCCCTGCGAGAGCGCATCGAGGGTGCCGTAGCGCTTGGCCACCGCCATGGGATGCGCGTAGGGCAAAACCACCACGTGCGGGAGAAGTCGAATCTCGCTGGTCAGCGCAGCCAGGTAGCCGAGTGTCGCCAACGGGTCGTAATAGCGAGCGCCGCGCGTGCCTACCGCGGCTGTCGGCATCGCCACGTGTTCGCTGGCTGTCAGGAAATCATAACCCGAATGGTCGGCGGCTTGCGCCACCTCGCGCAGCTCGGACAGCCCGGCCGAGACTTCCCATGCGCCATGCGCACGGGGGTGAAGCGTTACCACGGGACTGACGAGCCCGAAGCGCCGCGGCGCGATGCCAACCCCGAAAGCCCGGGACCTCATCGACCCGAGGGCGCCTGCTGCACATCGGTACCGGGCGGGCGCTCAAAGATAAAAAGACTGTCGTCCAGCGTCAGGTTGCGACGGATATCCACGAGAGCCACTCGAGTTTGATTCCCCAGAGGATCGCGCACCACGGCCGCGCGCAGGTCGTAGGTGGTCGGGTCGACCTCCAGCACGAGCACTCCGCTGGATCCCTGAGCGTCGGGTGCTTTGGGCTCCAGCTTGAGGCGCAGAGAACCATTCCTGCCGGGTGGCAGGATTTTCGCCCGAAAATCCTCCCCGAGACGAGCCACCCCAAACAGGAAGGATACCGGCGTACTCGAGGCGAAGGCTTGTTCCAGGGGTGCCCGCAGGACCTGCGCGTCCTCGGGTTGATGAATCCAGAGGGTCTTGCCATCTGCGATCAGGATCTGCGGATCCGGCCCCTCATATTCCCAGCGCATCCGTCCCGGCTTGTGAAATTTCAGGGTTCCTTCGGAGCGGATCACCCGACCGCTCGCACCGAGCGAAACTTCCTGCACGAAGCGGCCGGAAAGCGTCGCGGTCTCGTCGTACCGGGCCTGCACAAGCTCGACGGCCGTCGCGGCCCGGTCGGGCGCAGCGCTCGCCCCGACCGAAAGGCTTATGCATGCGACGATCAATAAAGTCCGGCAACAGATCCGGGGACGGCTTCCCATCCCGAAACCCTATGGCCTATCGCGCCCCTGTGCACACGAAAAATAGCGGGCCCGGCAGAACCTCAATCCTGGGGGTCGATTCGCGGCGCGATGATCTCGCGCATCCCGCGATGATCCGGGCTGGAAAGGGCTCCCTCGCGTTCCATCGACTCGATGATGCGCGCCGAGCGGTTATAACCGATCTGCAAGCGACGCTGGAGGTAGGAAATCGATGTTTTCCCGGAGTCCACAACAATCGACAGCGCCTTGTCGTAGAGGTCGTCGAGTTCGGCATCGCCACCACCCTCGCCGCCCCCTTCCTCGTCGGGGGTGGAATCCTCCATCATCACCATCTCGTATTGCGGCTCTTCCTGTTCCTTGACGAAATCGACGATGCGCTCGACTTCTTCATCCGAGATGAAGGCACCGTGGAGCCTTTGCAGCGAAGAGGCCCCGGGTGAGAGAAAGAGCATATCCCCCATCCCGAGCAGCCGCTCGGCACCCATCACGTCGAGAATGGTTCGGGAGTCGACCTTGGCACGGACCTGAAATGCAATACGCGCCGGGAAGTTTGCCTTGATGATACCGGTAATCACATCCACGGAGGGCCGCTGGGTTGCCAGCACGAGGTGAATGCCGGCGGCACGGGCCTTCTGTGCCAGAAGCGTGATCGGCTCCTCGGCGTCCTTGCGCGTCATCACCAGATCCGCCCACTCGTCGACGATCACGACAAGGCGCGGCATATGCTGATGAATCGACGCTTCCTCCTCGTCGCTGCCGCTCCCCGACACCGGACCACCGCCCTCGCCCGCAGCCTCTTCCTTGGCGATCTTCTTGTTGTAGGCATCGATGCTGCGAACGCCTTTTTCCTTGATCATCCGGTAGCGCAATTCCATTTCAGCGACCAGATTGTTGAGAACGATGACCGCCGGCTTGGCCTTGGTAATCACCGGCACCAGAAGATGCGGGATATCCTCGTAAGGGGCCATCTCGAGCTGCTTGGGGTCGATCAAAACCATGCGCACATCCCGAGGCGTGCAACGCAGGAGGAGGCTGGTGATCATGGAGTTGAGGAAGACCGATTTACCGGCACCCGTGGCGCCCGCCACAAGAAGGTGCGGCATCTTGGACAGATCGGCACAGACCGGCAAGCCGGTCGTGTCGTGACCCAGAGCCAATTCGAGATGGCCTTTGGACTGGGTGAACCCGTCGCCCATGATGATCTCGCGCATCGCGACCATGTCGCGCTTTTCGTTCGAGACCTCGATTCCGACCACAGACTTGCCGGGAATCGGCGCCACGATTCGGAGGCTTCGCGCACTCAAGGCCATCGTCAGGTCGTCCACCAATCGGGTGATCCGGGCGACCTTGACGCCGGGTGCTGGTTCGAACTCGTAAGTTGTAATCACCGGGCCCGGGTAAATCTGAATGACTTCACCTTCGACACCGAAGGAACCCAGCTTGGCCTCGAGGCGCTTCGCCTGCCCCTGCAGAGCCTCCTCGTTGACCGTATCATCCTTGGCCGGAGGGGAATCCAGAAGGCTTGATTGCGGCAAGCTGTAGTTGCCATCGTCGAAGCGCATTTCCACCTGTCGGCGAACCTTTTTCCGCCCGGCATCGCCAGGAGCCGTCGAAATCACCGGTGCTCTGCGCGCAGCTCCCGCAGACGCTGCCCGCGGTGCAGGCTCAGGTGGAATCTGCGCCGGACGACGGACCGAGGCCCGGCCCCCGGAGGGTTGGATCTCCTCGGCGCCGCCCAGTTCGATCGGCACAGCGGCGCGCCTGCGACGCATACCGTCGCGAACGCGCGAAGCGCCTCCGCGAGCTGCCTTGCCGGTCTTCTGCGCCAATCCGCGCAACGTCTGACCCGTTGCGATCGAGACGCTGATCGCAAAAACGGTTCCAGTGATCATCCACGCCCCCGCCGGTCCGAAATTATCGGCCAGCAGAACCCGCAGGAAACCGCCGACAATGCCGCCAGCTTCCATCTCCTGCCATTGCCCGAGCAGCAGCTGCAACAAGGTCGCCCCCGAGAGCAGGCCCAGCCCGACCGCCAACCCGAAGAGTGGCCCCATATTGGCTCGAGAACCGCGAAAGACCAGCGAGCCCCAGGCGGCCAACCCGACCGGCACCAGATATGCGGCGATCCCGATCGCAGAAACGAGAACGTCGGCGATGGCATAGCCCAGGGGCCCAGCCAGGTTGTCTCGGTTTTCGGGAGAGTATGAGGCGACCGCGACCAGAACCAATGCGGCGAGCAGGCCGACCCCGACGCCCAGGACTTCGCGGCCCAGCGTCTGCATCTTGCCCGGCGCCGGAACCTCCTCGAGGCGGGCGACCTTTGCGCTGCCGCGAGGTCGACTCTTCGCTTTGTCGCGCGCTCTGGACTTCGCTCTGGTACGCGCCGCCGGTTTCGACTTGGCCCGCACCTTCGCAACCGTTCTGGTCTTTTTGGGAGGTTTTGTAGCCATTTCACATCTCGAAAACATGGGGGACGATCAAGGGACGTCGTCGCCTCGCCCTCGAAAAGAATTTCTTCAAAATCCGACGGACCTCGGACTCGACCTCCAGCAGATCCGCGCGCGATTCCGGAGCGATGGCTCGCAAGCCGCTCACCAGATTCGCCTTCGCCTCATCGAGGAGCACATAATCGTCTTCGCCACGCAGAACCCCACGCGTCACAAGGTCCGGACCACTGGTGATCTCGCCGGTCTGGGCGTGGATGGCGATGACCGCCACGACAAATCCGTCATTGGACAGGTGACTACGGTCCCGCAGGACCTCCAGCCCGACCTCACCCTCGCGCGAGGCATCAAGCAGCACCCGGCCGGCGACAACGCGTTCGCCCGTGCGCGCCCCTGTGGCATCGAGTTCGAGAACATCGCCGTCTTCGAGCAAAATGCATTTATCCCGCGCCACACCGGTCTCTGCGGCGAGCGATCGGTGCGAGGCCAGATGCCGGTACTCTCCGTGCACCGGAACGAAGTATTCCGGCTTCACGAGCCGCAACAGGGTCTGCAATTCGTCACGGTGGGCGTGCCCCGATACATGAACCCCCTCACGATCACCGCGATGCAGAGTCGCGCCACTTTTGGCAATCCGATTCAGCAGCCCGTGCACACCTCTCTCGTTTCCGGGAATCACCCGGGAGGAAAGAATGACGCCATCTCCCGGCGCAAGCGTGACATTCTTGAACCGCCCCTCGCTGATTCGAGTCAGAGCCGAGTTCGGCTCGCCTTGCGAGCCCGAAACCAGAACCGTCACCTTCCCCGCTGGCAACTGCATTGCTTCGGTTGCCCGAATCAATCCGGGGCCGGGCATTTTCAGGTAGCCGAGGTCCTGCGCCAGGCGAGTGGAATCCTCGAAGCCTCGCCCCGCAACGGCGACTCGACGGTCGCAGGCCGCACTGGCATTCACGATCTGCTGCACGCGGTGCAGATGAGAGGCAAAGGTCGTCACGAACACACGACCCGGGATTTTACGCATCACCGATTCCAGCGCCGGCCCGACGTCGGACTCCGACCCGCAATGACCGTGCTGGTCCACATTGGTCGAATCCGAAAGCAGCAGGCGGACACCCTTCTCTCCCCATTCACTGAGCCTTTTCAGATCGGCTCCGGGGCCATGCACGGGGGTCTCGTCGATTTTGAAATCGCCCGAGTGAAGGATCGTGCCGTGCGGCGTCTTGAGCGCAAAGGCGCAGGCATCGGCAATCGAATGGGTGACATGAATCGGTTCGATTTCGAAGGGACCGATCTGGATATGGGCTCCGGGAGTAAACGTTTCCAGCGTCGCCGTGACGCCTTGGCGGCGCAACTTCTCGCCGACCAGAGCCATCGCCAAACGAGGGCCAAACACCGGCACATCGAGTTCCTGCAGCAGTCTCGGCAAGGCACCGATATGGTCTTCGTGCCCGTGCGTCAGGATGACCCCACGGAGCAATCCGGGGCGCTCCGTCAGGTAGGTGATGTCCGGGAGGAGAAGATCGATGCCCAAACCGGGCCTCTCCGGAAACAGGACCCCGCAGTCGATGGCAACCGCCGCTCCGTCACACTCGACGAGCAGCATATTCAGGCCGATTTCGCCCAAGCCCCCCAACGGGATGATTCTCACCGGTCCAGCCACAACCACACTCCCACTCACGCTCCCCACCGACACCACAGCCAACAACGGAAGCGAATCGTCCGAACCGCTTCGGACCCCTTGAAACCTAGGCCTCTGGCGCAGCGAAGTCAAAGAGGACTTGGCACGAAGATTGGTTGGCTTTGCCTGAAAGCCCGCAAGGGTGTAACGCGGAGCAGCGGTTCGGATTCCCCAAACCGCAGGTTTCGCCAATGTCGGAGGAGTATAGCTATGTCAGTAAATAAGGCGATTATTGTGGGACGGCTCGGAGCCGATCCCGAAATTCGGTTTACCCAATCGGGAGCCGGTGTGACGAATTTCAATGTCGCGACGGATTCAGTCTGGAAAGACAAAGAGGGCCAGAAACAGACCCGGACGGAATGGCACCGCATCGTGGTGTGGGGCCCGCAGGCCGAAGTCTGCTCGAAATACCTCTCAAAGGGCCGCGAGGTCTATGTCGAGGGGGAGATCAATACCCGCAGCTGGGAGGACAAGGAAGGCCAGAAGCGCTGGACAACCGAGATCCGCGCCCGCGACGTCCGTTTTCTCGGAGGCCGGGGCGACCAGGACGGTCCCGGAAGTGGCGGAGATAGCGGCGGCAACGATTTCGGGCCAGCGCCCACCGGTGGCGGCGCTGGCGGGGATTCAGGCGGCGACGTACCCTTCTGAAAATTCGGCAACTGGTGTGCGCGGACCACGGCGGAAACCACACCAGCCGAAACGCTTCAGAAAACGAAACGATCAGGTTCAGGTCGAAGCCCCATGACGCGTCGCGTCTGCGCCTGGGGCTTCGGCTGGCGTTCCTGGCAGCTCAAGCACTCGATTCGACCATTCCGCAGATGCCGTTCGTATTTTCCAACGATGTCGCCTAGGGTTTTCGGATGGCAACGAATTTTTTGGGCAAGATTGCGAATTGGCTCCTCGCTGGTGCTTTGTTTTTCGTCTGCGGCTCCCTGATCGCCTGTGGCGGATCCGGGAGCAGCGATTCGCAGAGCACCCCGCCCGATGCGCCGACGCCGATCCAAACGCCCGAACCGGAACCTGACCCGGAACCTGAGCCGGAGCCGGAGGAGCCGACTTGCGACGAGACCTTCGAATCCACCTTTGACGCGGTACAAAGACTGGTCTTCACCCCCGAGTGCGTGGGATGTCATGGCCCCGACAATCCCTCCGGCGGTCTGGATCTTTCTGCAGGCAATTCTCATGAGGCGATTTTCCAGCAACCCTCGCTCAGCTCGGACTTCCTTCTCGTCCGGGCAGGTAGTCGGGACGAAAGCCAGCTCTGGCGAAAGATCGCCGCCTGGACCGACGATTCCATCATCCTGAGTGGAGGAAGCGCCATGCCGCTGACCGGCCCCGTCAGCGAGGAGGCCCGCGAGCTGCTTCGTTTCTGGATTCAATCCGGAGCCCCCGAAGACGGCACGATCGAGGGCACAGCCGAGCGCGTTGCCGGTTGCTTCCCCGAGCCCGAGCCCATGCAGATCCTTCCACTGGAAGAACCGGAAGACGGCACCGGGGTCCAGCTGGTCATGCCCAGCTACAACTTGCCCAAATCCACCGAGCTGGAAATCTGCTTTTGCAGCTTCGAGAATTTCTGCGAACAGATTCCCGACGAATACAAATCACCCGACGGAAAATTCTTCTACTACGATTTCCGCGAAATTCGGCAGAACACCAACAGCCATCATCTGCTGATTAACGCCGCGGTCACGACTCTGAGGGGCGGCGATGACGACCCCGAAGCCTTCAGCAATTGGACCTGCACCGGCGGCGACTCGGCGGGCGAAATCTGCAATCCGCGCGGCAACGACTGCGGCGACGGCGTCTGTCAGACGCCGATCGAAGCCACAACAGCCTGCATCGGCTACGGCCCGGGCAACGGAACCAACACGAGCAGCTTCGCCGGCACCCAACAGCCACAGTCCCGGACGCGCCTCTATCCCGGAGTCTACCAACAGGCCCCCTGCGAGATGACCGTGTGCTGGAATTCTCATGCCTTCAATCTGACCAACGAGGACACCGAGATGAACGCCCGGATGAACTACCGTTTCGCCGAAGACCGGATCTATCCGTCCCGAGGCACATCGGTGCCAGGCGGCTTCGCTATCGGCCAATTGATGTCCGAGGGCGCCAAGGCCTATACGAAAAAAACGATGTGCTGGAGCCGGACGCTGCCGCGTGGGGCGCGTGTGACAAGCTTCAGCTCGCACACCCACCAGCGCGGAGAGCGCTCCTGGTGGACCATGCCCGACGGCGAGACAGTCATTTACGAAAATCTGGTCTATAACGATCCACCTCAGTACTTTTTTGAGGAACCGCTGGAGTTCGACGCCGAGGACGAAGCCGACCGTACACTCGAATTCTGCGTCACCTACAACAATGGTGTCGGTCCCGATGGGGAACCGGACCCGGAAACCATCACCCGAGCCTCGCGGATCTCCTACGGCATCGGTGGCCCCGGCAGCCAGGGCCCCGGGACGTGCGAACCCTATGCCTGCGTGAACGAGGGAGCCGACTACTCGATCAATTGTGACGACGGGGCGCGCAACCAAAGCGGCGATGATGCGATCTGCGATACGTCTCCGGGTGCCGGCGACGGTTCCTGTGACGGCTGCTCGATCACCGGCGGCGTCACCACGGAAAACGAAATGGGCCAGGGCTCGATCAGTTATTTCGTAGTCGAAGTCGACTAGCTCGCCAATATCAGCGACCTCGAGCCGCTACCGAGGCACCGCCCTGCCCGCCCTCGGCAGCAGTGATTCTCGGCTTCGCTGCCGACAGGCGTCTCCGTGCGGAAACATGCCACGAAAGGGGCTCTCGCCAACCCCCGACAAGGCCTTTTCCGCTAGCGACCCTCCCGAAGGTTCGCTAGGATTCCTATTTTGCGACCCAGCGAGCTTCACCCGAAAGGAACCTTTGTGAGAACCGTGCAGACCAACCTTCGAACGAGGTACCCTCAGGCCATGAAAGCCTCCACGGACGCCACCCGAGGGACCATCGCAGGAGCCCGAAGAAGAGCTCCCGGACTGGTCGCGCTTCTGGCGATTGTGGCTATGGGTTGCGGCAAGCCGGAGCTCCCCAAGGCCCCCACGCCGGAAGTTCTGACCGCACAGAGCACCCAGATGGATATCCCGATTTACGGGGAATGGGTTGGCACCACCGAAGGTTACGTCAATGCGCAGATTCGCCCGAAGGTTCAGGGATACCTGCTCAAGCAAAACTACGAGAACGGCGCCGAGGTTGCCTCCGGCGAGCTCATGTTCGAAATCGACCCCCGTCAGTTTCAGGCCGACGTGAAAAACAAGGAGGGCGCTCTCGATCGGGCCAAGGCCACGCTCAAGCGGAGCGACCTTAATGTAGCTCGTTTCCGGCCGCTCGCGAAGCGAGGGGCTGTCAGCCAGAAAGAACTCGACGACGCCGTGCAGACTGAGCTCGCGAATCGCGCCTCGGTCCAATCAGCCGCCGCGGCCCTCGAAAAAGCCAGGCTCAACCTCGACTGGTCGAAAATCAAGGCACCGATTCGCGGGCTTGCCGGCATTGCCGTAGCCCAGATCGGCGACCTCGTCGGCCCCCCGGATTTATTGACCACGGTCTCCACGATCGATCCGATCAAGGTCGCTTTTCCAATCAGCGAACAGCAATACCTTCGCCTCAAACGCAGCCTTATCGACAACCCGTCGCGCGACGCCAGCCCGGCCACTCTGATTCTGACTGACGCCACAACCTACAAACACCCCGGTAAATTTCTGGCCCTCGGCCGTGACATCAATCCGGAAACCGGCACCATTCTCGTCGAGACAGGCTTCCCGAATCCGGACGGATTGCTGCGACCAGGGCAATACGCTCGTGTCCGCGTCAGGATCGACCTGCTCAAGGGGGCCACGGTTGTGCCCCAACGAGCGCTGAAGGATATGCAGGGCACGTTCCAGGTCGCCGTGGTCAAAGGCGGCGATACCATCGAGATGCGCACCGTCGAGGTAGGCCCGACCTACAAGACGTTATGGATCATCGAGAAAGGTATAAAACCGGGCGAGACCGTTGTCGTCGAAGGACTGCAGGATATTCGAGATGGCTCCAAAGTCGTCTCGAAGCCGGCGCCCGCTCCGAGCAGCGCGGCAACGCCAACCTCCTCTGCCAACGGCGGGAACTGAGTCATGTCGCGTTTTTTCATCGATCGACCCATCGTTTCGATGGTGATTTCGATCTTGATGACGCTCCTCGGGGTCGTTTCGCTGGCCGGTCTTCCGATCGCTCAATTCCCGGATATTGCGCCGCCCGAAATCCAGCTCACCGCAACCTACGTCGGGGCCGACGCGCTGACCGTCGAGGAAGCCGTTTCCACGCCGATCGAACAGCAGATGAGCGGCGTCGACGGCATGCTCTATATGTACTCGACCAATGCGAGCAATGGCATCGGTACCCTGCGTGTAAACTTCGAGGTTGGCACCGACGCCAACACCGACCAGATCCTGACCCAGATGCGTTACCAGCAGGCGGAGTCTCAACTCCCGACGCAGGTCAAGGAACTTGGCGTCACCATCAAGAAGTCCACGACCAGCCCTCTGGCGCTTTTCTCGGTCTATTCGCCGAACGAAACCTACGACGCCGAATTCCTCGCCAACTACGCCTACATCAATATCAACGACCCGATGACCCGGGTCTCGGGCGTCGGCCAGGTGAACATCTTCGGTTCCGGGCAATACGCAATGCGCTTTTGGGTCGAGCCCGACAAACTCGCCCAGATGAAAATCACCATCCCCGAGATCATGGACGCTCTGCAACAGCAGAATGCCGTGAACCCCGCGGGGCAGATCGGTGCCGAACCCATTCCTGCCGGGCAGCAATTCACCTATACGGTTCGTGCCCAAGGCCGGTTGAAGACGCCTGAAGAATTCGGCGATGTCATCATCCGCGCGAATCCGGACGGATCGCTCGTCACCCTGAAGGATGTCGCGCGAATTCAACTCGGCGCCCAGAACTACTCCGTGATCGGGCGGCTTGACGGAAAGCCGGCGGCCATCGTGGCGATTTATCAGGACCCCGGTTCGAATGCGATTGACACCATGGATCAGGCAACCGCGCTCATGGAGCAATTGAAGACGCGCTTCCCGGCCGATCTGGACTACAAGATCTCTCTCGATACAACCCAGGCCGTTCGCGAGGGGATGAAGGAAATTGTCATCACGCTGGTTGAGGCGCTGGCGCTGGTCATTTTCGTTGTCTTCATCTTTCTCCAGGGCTGGCGAGCGACACTGATTCCATTGCTGGCAGTTCCGGTGGCCCTTGTCGGTACTTTCGCAATTTTCCCGCTGCTCGGCTTTACGATCAACACTCTATCTCTGTTGGGACTTGTGCTCGCGATCGGCATCGTCGTGGACGATGCCATCGTCGTGGTCGAAGCTGTCGAAAAGAATATCGAAGGTGGTCTCGAGCCACGCGACGCCACGCTCAAGGCAATGTCGGAAGTCACGGCACCCATCGTCGGCACGACATTGATCCTGATTGCTGTTTTCGTTCCGACCGCTTTCATTCCGGGTATTACCGGCAGGCTCTACCAGCAATTCGCGGTGACCATCGCCGTCTCCGTGCTGATTTCCTCCTTTAACGCACTTACCCTCAGCCCGGCCCTCTCCGCGATGTTGCTCCGCCCCCGCAAGCCGATGCGAGGCCCAGCCGGGCGGTTTTTCGCGTGGTTCAATAAAACCTTCGATCGTGCGACCGATGGCTACGTTTCGTGGTCCGAATTTCTCATTCACAAAGCCAAGTTCGCGATGCTCTTTCTCGCCATTCTCGGCGGGATCGGTCTCTTCCTCGGATCGCGGCTTCCCACGGGATTCGTGCCGGAAGAAGATCAGGGTTATCTCTTTGCGAATATTCAACTGCCGGACGCAGCTTCCATGGAGCGGACCGACGAAGTCAGCCAACTGGTCGAGAAAATCCTTGCCGAGACCGATGGGATCGAGGGCTACAACACCATTGTCGGCTTCAGCATGCTCAGTCAGGTGAACACCACCTACTCCGCGTTCTTGTTTATCACGCTGGAGCCATGGGACGTCCGCGATCCGAAGGGACTCGAGGCAAAGGTAATCGCGCGCAAGCTCAACCAGCAATTCGCGCGCAAAATCCCCGAGGCCAAGGTCGTTTCCTTCTCCCCTCCGGCCATTCCCGGCATTGGCACGTCGGGCGGTGTGACATTCGTTCTCGAAGATATCGCCGGTGGAAGTGTCGAGGAACTTGCCGCCAATACGGACAAGTTCATCAAGGAACTTGAGAAGAGACCAGAATTCTTCCGGGTCTCCACGACCTTCATACCCGATACGCCGCAGTATTTCGCAAGGGTCGACCGAGACAAGGTGCTGAAGCAGGGTGTCGCACTCAAGGATGTCTACCAGACGCTTCAGGCCTTCATGGGTGGCTCGTTTGTGAACTATTTCAACCGCTTTGGGCGAACATGGCAGGTCTACCTGCAAGCCGAGGGCGAGTACCGGACCAAGCCGAGCGATATCAGCAACTTCTACGTGCGGAATTCCAACGCCGAAATGGTTCCTCTGGAGACCTTTGTCACCATGGAACGCAGCTTCGGTCCGGAGTTCACACTTCGCTTCAACGGGCATCGCGCCGCACAGATCAACGGAATGCTCTGGCCCTGGTATAGCTCCGGACAAGGCATGGCGGCTTTCGAAGAGGTCTTCGAGCAGTCCATGCCGCCCACCATGGGCTACGGCTATATGGGCATGTCCTATCAGGAGAAGGTCGCGGCCGAAGGGGTCTCGCCAGTTGTGGTCTTTGGACTCTCGCTGCTTGCGGTTTTCCTGATTCTCGCCGCCCTCTACGAAAGCTGGGCTCTTCCGATCAGCGTGCTGTTGGCGACACCGATCGCAATTTTCGGCGCCTTCGTCGGATTGCTGGCACGCATGCTTGTGAATGACGTCTATGCCCAGATTGGATTGGTCCTGCTGGTCGGGATGTCCGCCAAAAACGCAATCCTCATCGTGGAATTCGCGCGGGATAAACTCGCAGCCGGAGAGACCGTCGAAAAGGCCGCACTCGACGGAGCACGGCTGCGGCTGCGGCCGATCATGATGACCGCTTTCTCCTTCATTCTAGGCGTCATGCCACTGGTGCTGGCCACCGGATCAGGCGCGGAAGCTCGTCATATACTGGGCACCGCGGTGATGAGCGGGATGCTCGCCTCGAGCCTGATCGGCATCTTCCTTGTGCCGGTGTCGTTTTATGTCGTCGAATCCTGGCGGGAGCGTCGTGAGGCAAGGAACCAAGGCCTGCCGTCCAGCGGTGGGGAGGCAAAGCCATGAACCGCTTGATCGCCCTCGCCATCGCGCTGCTCTGTGTTGGCTGTCCTGTCGGACCCGATTACAAGGCGCCCGACATCCACGAACCCGAGAGCTTTCGCGTCGATGTGCCGGTGGAAAAGGGAGCTTCGCTCGCCGACCTCCCCTGGTGGAAAGTCTTCGAGGACCCGGAACTTCAGAAACTGGTCAACCGGGCGATCCGCGAGAATCTCAACCTCCGAGCCGCGGCCGCACGCGTCGAGCAGTCCCGGGCCTTCATCGGTGTGGCACGATCCCAATTGCTGCCGCAAGTTGGCTACTCGGGGGATTTCTCCCGCCAAAGAGCGCCCTTCCGTCCCGGGGGCCAACCGCAGACCTACAATTTGTTTACCGGTGCTTTCAACCTCGCCTGGGAAATCGACCTCTGGGGCCGGATCCGACGTTCTTCCGAGGCGGCCGAGGCACAATTCTGGGCTGCCGAGGAGGCCCAGCGAGGCATACTGCTCTCGCTGGTCAGCGGGGTGGCGGAAGCTTATTTCCAACTCCTCAAGCTGGACCGCGAGAAAGCCATTGCCGAAGAGACGGTCCTCGCCTTCCAGAAATCCCTCGACCTGTTCCAGCAGCGATATGAAGGTGGCGTCGGCTCCGAACTCGCGGTCGCACGAGCCGAGGCCGCGCTTGCAGATGTCGCCAGCCTGGTGCCCAGTCTCGATGCCCAGATCGTCGTGGCCGAAAATGTCCTCAACGTCCTGCTCGGCCAAAACCCGGCGGAAATCACCCGAGGGAAACCACTCGCCGATCAGAAGACGGTCCCCGAAATACCCGCCGGGATCCCGTCGGAGCTGCTGCAACGACGTCCGGATCTCAAGCAGGCCGAGGATCGCATGATCTCGGCGAATGCGTCTGTGGGCGTTTCGGTTGCCAACTTCTTTCCACGAATCGGACTCTCCAGCCTCTACGGATCTGCGTCCACGGACCTCTCCGATATGCTCAATGGCACCCCTGGCGTCTGGAATATCGCGGCCGCGCTATCCGGTCCGATCTTTACGGGCGGCTTGAACTATCGCCAGTATCAGGCACAGGTGGCCGCGTGGGAGGTAGAGGTCGCCGTCTTCGAGCAGGCTGTTCTGGAAGCCTTTGCCGAGGTCTCCAACCTCCTCACCATCCAATACAGTCTCCGCGCGCAGCGCGAAGAACGAGAAAGAAGCGTTCGAGCGCTTGAGAATGCCGTCGATCTCTCTTTCCTGCGCTACGAAATCGGGCTTGCCAACTATTTCGAAGTGATCGACGCGCAACAAGAACTCTTCCCCGCGCAGATCAATCTGGCCCGCACCCGCACCCAGCAACTCACCGTCATAGCCCAACTCTACCGCGCCCTTGGCGGCGGCTGGGAGCTGCAGACCACCGAGGCCTGGGAGCTGCCGAAACCGTCACCCACGCCGGCGGTCGGAACGGAAGCATCGCCAAAGCCCACGCCGGCTGCTGTCATAAGCGACTGAGCGCCTGCCCAGCCAAGTGCCGGCCGGATGCCACAGCGGCGAACAATGCCCATCGTTTGCGAAAGGAACTGACGAACATGCACGGCAGAGAAGCTCTGTCGAGGTTCGCCCCGGAGGCAGCCGCGGCACTCGACCAACTGGAAAACGCGATCTGGGATGCCGCGCAGAAAGCAGGACAGTTGCCGCTGGCAGCCGAAGCCGTGCGTCGGATCGCAGCCGGACACAACCTAGCGCCCGTTCCATATGCCCCTGCAGAGGAGTTCGCCGAGGACGCGGCCACCGCAACCGGCCTACGATTTGCCGAGCAGATGAGCTTTGACGTCACCCGGATCCATGACGAACAACGGCAGGAGTTCCTCAGCACATTCGGCAATGGCTCGATCGCTCTGGTGCAGATTTTCTACGTTGCCGACATCGTCCCGAGAGTCCGGTTCGCGCTCGATGCCATTTTCGGCACAAGCGAAGAGCCGCAACGGGACCGGTCGCTCGGAGCGGCCCCCGCTCTCGACGACGCATTCAGCCAGTGGATCGCCGCGGTACCGCAACTGGAGGCACTGGACCCCGTTCTGACCGAGATGATCCGCCTGCGCGGAGCGGGCTATCACCAATGCCGTCTCTGCCAATCGATCCGCTACTTGCCGGCGCTCGAGGCCGGCGCGCCCGACCCTCTGCTCGACGACGCCATGAGCGGCAACTTGACCGCAGCGGACCCCATGCAGAAAGCCGCTCTTGCGTTGGTCGACGAAATTCTGGCACGGCCTGGCCGACTCCGGCCCGAAACAATCGAGGGAGTCCATAGGTACTTCGAGCCGGCAGCACGGGTCGAATTGGTGCTGGATATCGCCCGCAACGCGACCAACAAGGTGGCCGTAGCCTTTGCCGCCGATACGCCCCGCGTCGCCAGAGGCTACGAGATCTGTGCAAGCGACCCCGACGGGACGACCCGCTATGGCCTGGCCGACCCGCGCAAAACCCCCTAGACCACCACACCCACGCCGCAGCTCGGATCAGTGGAAGTATCAAAGCTCTCGATGCTATGTCGATTTGCCGAACCTCGTATCGGAACGTTCGATCTACGCTATTGCATGAAGGCTGAGTCAGCTCGATAACGTAATTCAGGACTCCGCCATCGATCATACAAGTGAAGTCGGTGTTCGGCGGTTCGTCGGCAAACGAGTTTTCGCCTGCATTCCAAAGCGTCAGAAACTCCTCGGTCGGGATCTGCCCTGCCTCGCGATAGGGGCGATCGGTAAACCAGCCGGTCTGCGGGTTTATGCCCGTGAGGATCAACGTGGAGTCGGAGAGTATCGCTCCGTCTGATGTCTGGACAAAGATCAGCTCCCGTTCGCTGGGGTCCGAGTCGCCGCAGGAAGCGGCAAAGAACATGATAGCAGCAGACAGGTGGCTAGTTTCATTCGAGGAGTTCCCTCAAAGTCTGCTTTGGTTTGCAGACGCACGAACGCCGCGTCAGCCCCCATGGTCAGCAGGCCGCTAGCGGCGCTCAGAGAGCATGAAGGCCCTTTTTGTCTCGATGGCGCTGTATTCGTCCATCCCCACTCTGCCACCGGGGACGTATCTCGCCCTTGGCGGGAAGGGCATGGGTGGCTATACCCGGAGGCGTGACACGAAAGACTTGGCCTCTGGGCGAAATTCTTGCGGCGCTTTTGGTCAGTGCGCAATTGGCAGGAATCGTCGAAGGCCGTTTCAGTCGCGAATCGTTCTGGAGTTGGGCGCCTCACGATACGATCATCCAATACCGCCTGCGTGTCGAAAAGGATGGTCGGCAACTGACTCCGCGCGAAATCTTCGAGCGCTACGGATTGCGGTCAGGCGGTCGGCGGTACGAACCTGCGGAAGACCTCATCGCAGTCCTTCGCATACGGGACGAACGCGAAAGGTCTTCCGATATGAGAGTCACAGCGACGATCTCGACCGACGGCGGGCCGTTCCGGACCTGGCGGTGGGAGACGGAAGATTGATCCGACGCTTCAATCCGCTGGAAGTCTCGCACCCGGTGCTGCCTCGCCATGCAGTTATCGTTGCCAAGATCCTGCTCTTGGTTGCGTTTTTGAAGGGATATCTGGTTCGACCACGTAGGGGGGTTCCGCTCTTCGAATTCCTGTTGGAGGTTCCCGATGCCGTCTATTTCGACGTCATGCAGGTCGCCGTGTTGCTCTCGGCAGCCTGCATCGTCTTCAACGTGGGCTTGCGCTTCGGATGCTTCCTGCTCGGGCTCGTCCAACTCGTTGTGGACATCGACAATATGGCACTCTTTGCTCACACCAAGCTCTTTTTGGCGTGCCTGCTCTTCTTGCTTGCCCTTTACCGCTCCGAGCGAGGGGCGCTCTTTCTGAAACTCCAGATCGTGATCCTGTATCTGGGCGCCGGGTTCAACAAGGCGCTGGCCGCCTCCTGGTGGAATGGTTCTTTCCTCTCCAACTACCCGCTTGCCCAGAAAAGTCCCGCCCAGACGCTTCTGGTCCAGCTTGGCTGGGAGGTTCACGTCCCATGGCTACTCGGAATCGTCACCATCTTTCTTGAGCTGGGAGTTGCCGCGGCCATCCTGCGGGGGCGCTACGCGGTGGCCGCAATGCTCGGCTTGAGCCTGCACTGCGGAATTCTCGCCTGGACCGGGTTCGACTACCAGATCTTTCTTTGGGCCGGCGCAGCTTCGTATCTGTTACTCCTGTCGCCGCCTGCTTCGATGGAGGTTTGTTGTTCTCGTGGAGGCGCCCGCGATCGTGCTCTGAGGTTCCTCCACGCAATCGAGCCCGGGAACCCCTGGATCTTCCGTCCCCGCGGCAGTGCGGAGACGACCGGTTCCCGCAAGTTGCTCGTCGTGGCCGGCGACGTGCACCGCACGGGCCTTCAGGCTTGGGCCTACCTGCTCGCGCAAAGCCCGGCCGTGCTCCTGCTCAGCTTCTATGTCCTCGCGGAACCGTCATCCCTCACATATGAAGGCTGGATTCGTGCATGGGTGACCTCAGGTTTGGTTGCCTTGGTCGGGATGCCGGTTCTGTTTCGTGAGGCAATCCGGGGGCGTCAGGGGGAACCGATCCTGAAATGGCCGTCGTCGTTCGGTGCAGATCTCCTTTCTGCTTCGCCGGGGGACCACAAAAACAGCCTGTGAGCCAATTTTCATTTTGAAGTGTCGATACCTGCCCCTGCAGCTTGGACAGTGGATGGGCCGGTCGGCAGCTTCAGCTGAGGTGGTCGGGCTCCGTGCGGACAAAGCCTGTTCGCCAGCGAAGTACCCACCACAGAGCTGAGAGCGCTACTTGGAGTCGCATGCCTCCGACATAGGCGGATTGACCATCGGGTCGCTCCGCACGCTCCACGGGGATGGAGCGCACTGGAAGTCCGGAGCATGCGATCATCGCCACGAGAAACGGGCTCGATGCGTCCATGGCGAGCACACGATCGATCATGCGCCGGTCCATCAGCACGAATGCCCCAGCATCCTTCGGTGCGCCGCACAGCAGGTGGAGGAGCGTCTTGAAAACGCGCGATGTCATCAGGCGCGCAGGGGATTCATAGCGCCCCTGTCGACCCGCAAAGACGGCCGAAACCCCGTCGCCGAGGTGGTTAAGTAGTGCAGGAATCGCCTCGGGCGGGTCCTGCAGGTCCGCATCCATCACCACTGCCCGATTGCCCCGACATTGCTTGAGGCCGGCGAGAATCGCCCGCTGCTGCCCGCCATTTTGCGCCAGAGATACCACGCGAATCTCGGGGTATCCCCGCTCCAGCTCCGAGAGCACGGAACCGGAGCCCTCGGGGCAGGCATCATTCACGTAGAGGATCTCATAGCGGACGCCTTTGGGGAGGCACACACCAGCGATGCGCTCATGGATCTCCCGCAAGGTAAAGGCGTTGCGGTAGACCGGAAGGATGACGCTCAGGTCGAGCGCCGTATCGCTTCGCTCAAGGATGGGTTCCATCGGATGTTTCCCGGTAGAGATGTTCGTTGTTCCTGAACCAGATTGCGGTCCTGCGCAGTCCCTCGGCCAAAGAGACTTCGGGTCGCCACCCCAACAGCTGCTCTGCCTTCGAAATGTCGGCAGACCAGTGCCCGGTGTCCGAGGGGCTCGCCGGATACTCTCCGGGCTGAATGCGGATCTTGCGATCAGTCACCGCTTCGACCGCTTCGATTACCTTTTCGTTCGAGGTCTGCCTGCCGGTACCAATGTTGATTGCCTCACCGAGGCCCCCGTGGGTCTCCGCCGCCAAGACAATGGCACGCAAGACGTCATCGATATGAATCAGGTCGCGACGGAAGCCCGACCGAGTGATTCGCATCGTCAGATCGTTTTGGGCCGCTCGTATGGCGATCGGTACGAGTCGATGTCCAGACTCCCATGCGCCGTAGATCGAAAACACACGCAGGCAAACGACCGGTACCCCATCGGTGCGAGCCGCCTGGAGGCAAGCCAGCGTCGCCGCCGCTTTCGTCATGCCGCGGAAGGTGATGGGCTCAAGCGGGCTGGACTCGGTCAGCGGGTGCGATTGGGGCCCGTATTCCAGTGAACTGCTC